>NZ_JAUDRH010000003.1:0-300000 GCF_030381805.1 Chlorogloeopsis sp. ULAP01 | reverse complement strand
TTTTGCAACCAAGCATACAGTCTATTCAATGCGTTGACATATGCCTGTGCTGACGCCACGATGATATCAGTGTTTGCAGCGTGACCGGAAAATACTCTATCCTCGTGTTTTAAACGGATAGTTACTTCCCCGATCGCATCAATTCCAGCTGTTACTGACTGTACAGAAAACTCAATCAACTGGTTGGGTACATTGACAACGCGGTTAATAGCTTTGTATACAGCATCTACTGGCCCGGTGCCAATAGCAGCATCCATTAATTCTTCGCCTTCTGGAGTGCGCAGAGTTACTGTGGCGGTAGGCTTGGCGTTGCTACCACAAGAAACTTGTACCAACTCTACCTTAAATAGATCGGGAGCTTGTTGGATTTCGTCGTTAACAATTGCTTCTAAATCCCAATCTGTAATTTCTTTCTTTTTATCCGCTATTTCTTTGAACCTGACAAATGCTTGATTTAATTCAGTTTCTGTCAGTTCATAGCCCAATTCGCGCAAGCGGGTACGGAAGGCATTTCTACCGGAGTGTTTGCCTAAAACAATTTGGTTTTCTGTCAAACCGATTAATCGGGCGTCCATAATTTCATAGGTGAGCTTGTTTTTGAGCACACCATCTTGGTGAATTCCCGACTCGTGGGCAAAGGCATTGGCACCAACAATGGCTTTATTTGGTTGTACTAACATTCCTGTCAAATTGGAAACCAAACGGGAAGTTCTATAAATTTGCTTAGTATCGATATTGGTTAAAGGCTCTTCTGAATCAACAGGGCGTCCTAAGAAGGGATTAAAATATTGACGCCGCACGTACAAAGCCATTACTAATTCTTCTAGTGCTGCGTTTCCTGCTCGCTCACCAATACCGTTGATAGTGCATTCTAACTGTCTGGCACCATTTTTCACTGCTTCTAAGAAGTTAGCAACTGCCATGCCTAAATCATTATGCCCGTGAACGGAAATAATTGCTTGATTGATGTTAGGAACGTTTTCTTTGATTCCTTTAATCAGCGCTCCAAATTCACTAGGAGTAGTGTAACCAACCGTATCGGGAATATTAACTGTTGTGGCTCCAGCAGAAATTGCTTGCTCTAAAACTTCGTAGAGAAATTCTGGATCGGATCGCCCGGCATCTTCAGGCGAAAATTCCACATCATCAGTGAATTGTTTCGCATAAGCTACCATTTCTTGGGCGATCGCCAATACTTCTTGCCTGTTTTTTTTCAGCTTGTATTTGAGATGAATATCTGAAGTAGCAATAAAAGTGTGAATTCGTCCTTTTGCTGCTGGTTTTATAGCTTGAGCAGCAGCTTGAATATCTTCTTGCCGCGCTCTTGCTAAACTGCAAATTATCGGCCCATCTTCTATTCCTACAGTTTGAGCAATCTTGTGAACTGCTTCAAAATCACCTGGGCTGGCAAAGGCAAAACCTGCCTCAATTACATCTACACCTAAACGTGCTAATTGTTTGGCGATTGTTAACTTTTCATCAATATTCAGAGTCGCTCCTGGACATTGTTCGCCATCTCTGAGTGTAGTATCAAAAATGATGATATGTTCTGGTTTAGTTTTCATTTGCTGCTCTTTAGTTTAGTTTTTATTTATCGCTTAAAATACTTAAAGCTAACTTTTTACTTTTAAAAATCTAAATAACTGCCAAGATGATTATGCATCTGTTTTTTCTATTTGATCTCGAATATCATTTAAATCTATATATCTGTCCGTAGCATTACGCAATTCCCTTGCTATCATTCCTTCTGTTGATACTACTGTAATATGAGTATTTTTTGAACGTAATAATTCTATGGCTCTTTCAAAATCTCCATCACCACTAAATAAAACAACTCGGTCGTATTGATCTACTGTATTAAACATATCTACAACTATTTCAATATCTAAATTAGCTTTTTGTGAGTAACGACCAGATGCATCATCATAGTATTCTTTAAGAATTTTCGTTCTAACTGTATATCCAAGACTAATTAGAGCGTCTCTGAAACCTCGCTGATCTTGTGGGTCTTTTAAACCAGTGTACCAAAATGCATTAATTAAGGTTGTTTCCGACTGTTCGTGTTTGAAGTATTCTAATACTCGTCGTGGATCAAAAAACCAACCATTTTTTTGTTGAGCATAGAACATATTATTTCCGTCTACAAAAATAGACAGACGATTCATCGAGGAACCCATAGAAATTTACACCTAATAGATAGATAAAGAAGAATTAAGAGTGAACAATAGATTATAGCAATTATAAAATAGTAAATTTGCCATTACCTATAAATTCTGTTGTCATATATAGCTTTTATATAACCTCTTGTGAAAGTAGAAACTAGACTTAAACATTGGTGTTAACCTTTATTTGGTGTTTTACTTTTTCACACTTAGCGTGATTGGTTGCACCCTGTGATCAAAATCTACCAATAAAATTGACTGAGTAAAAGCTTTTAACAGCTGTATACCAATCAAGTTTACTCCTAAAATGGTATGGAATAAGCTTCAAGTAAAATTTAAGGCTGGGAATATTCCTCTGGAGAGGCAAAGTATTGTACAAGATGGATATGAAGTTTATATGTATAACCTGTAGGAAATTTACCCAAATAAATTTTGGGGTGTACTGATTGGCTGTGGTAACAGCTTAATCTTGGTAGTAACATCTCGCTGCAACTCATCTGTCTTTGCAAAAATACTCGTAGAAGCTAAGTTAAGTAAGAAGATAGGTAATGACTATATGGCACAATAGAGCTTTTAAAAGCCGAAATAACGCAATTTTGCTAAATAATAAAGGATAGTTTACAAATGTATAAGATTTCATTTAAGTCCGATTCAACTTTATTGCTCTAAAAGAGTGGGTAAATAAATAAAAGCATAGTATGTAAATGATTAGGAATACGATATGGCAGAAGAACCTAGATATACATTAACCAAAAAAGATGTCTCTACTGCCAATCAATTTTCTAGTAAACCAACAAAAGCGACTTTGACAACATCGCTACGTCAGTCAAAGTTGATAGCACGTTTGGGCGATTTGCTCGCTGGAACTTCAGTTATAGGAGCTGCATTGCTTGGTGCCTATAGCTTTGGCTGGGTGCAATTAATTGAAAACCAAGTCTATTCTGGTTTTTTTACCCTGCGGGGTTCTGTCGCTCCTCCAGAGAATATTATAATTTTGGCAATTGACGAGCAGTCGATATCAGAGCCGGAATACCACTATCACAGAGATCCGCAAGCTCATGCCTACTTAGAGCCACTTAAAGCATTTCCTTTTCAACGTGCGGCATATGCTCAGGTAATTGAAAAATTGGTGCAGGCAGGGGCGCGCCATGTGGCGGTAGATGTTGTATTTGATGTACCAAGTAGCTACGGCGAAAAAGACGATCGCCAGTTGCAAAAAGTATTACAGCGTTATGGTAGTAAGGTTTCTTTAGCCGCACTATACGAAAATTTTGAAACGCATCAAGGTATCTTCTGGCAATTAACACAACCTCAGCAGCTATTTCGTACAGGTTCAGTGTCAATTGGCTCAGTTAATTTTCCCAAAGAGGTAGATAACAAAGTTCATCGATTAGCTAGCGAATTTCCGAAATTACTAGCTGAAAAACAGGGTTGGATGCCAATAGATAATATGCCTTCTTTTGACGAAATTGTTTTGAGGGCATCCCAAATTAATTATCCTCAATCAAAAGGCGATCGCATTTATTTTTATGGCAGTGCAGGTACATTTGAAACGATACCCTTTTGGCACGTATTCGATCCAGAAAACTGGAATACTTATTTACAACAAGGAAAAGTATTCAAAGACAAAATTGTACTAATTGGAGCAACAGCCCAGTTAACAAAGGATTACTATTCAGTGCCTGCTGCTTCTAGCTGGCTGTATCCAGAACAGATGTCGGGAGTAGAAATTCATGCCAATGCGATCGCTACTTTGATGACAGGTAAAAGTATTACCGAAGCAATTAAGAGTCCATTTTGGCGTGGTGTGTTTGTACTATGTTTAGTGGGCGGATGTAGTGTCATCGTAACTAAACGCAAGCGAGGTATAAGTAGATTTTTCTATAGCACTGTTTTGGCAATAAGCTGGTTAGTAATCAGTTATGCATTATTTATTTCTAGCCACATCATATTTCCTACTGCTGTTCCAGTGTTAGCGATCGCAGCACTTGGAGTCTCATATTTAGGAACAGAAATAGTTAGAGAAACTCTGAGAAAACAGCAATTACTGGCTATTTTCAACAAATATAAATCTTCTCCTGTTGTTCAAGAAATTATCAATCGAGATGAATTTCAAGACTTGCTTCAACAACTTGACATAGCATTATCAGGAAAAATTTTGGGCGGGCGCTACAAAATACTTAAAGTTCTTGGCGCAGGAGGATTTAGCGAAACCTATATTGCCGAAGATACCCAACTTCCAGGTAATCCTCTGTGCGTTGTTAAACAGCTAAAACCAGCTAGCTCTAAATTGGAGCAGTTGAAAATTGCCAGACGATTATTTTACTTAGAAGCCCAAACCCTGCAAAAACTGGGCATTCACAGTCAAATACCTCAACTTTTAGCTTATTTTGAAGAGGAAGAAGAATTTTATTTAGTTCAAGAATATATAATTGGTCATGCTCTTAGTCAAGAACTGCCATCAGGTAAAAGAATTTCAGAAACCGATGCGATCAAGATTTTGCAAGACTTATTGGCAACATTGGCATTTGTCCATCAACACGGCATCATTCACCGAGATATTAAACCCAGTAATATTATCCGACGAGACTCAGACGGTAAGTTAGTACTGATTGATTTTGGAGCTGTTAAAGAAGTAGTCATACAACAGCTAGAAACTCAACAGCAAACAGCATTTACTATTGGCATTGGCACCAAAGGTTATGCGCCAAGTGAGCAATGTTTTGGACGTCCACAATATAGTAGTGATATTTATGCAGTAGGGATGATTGCCATTAAAGCTTTGACTGGCATCTCTCCTCATGAGTTAGAAACAGATGCAAATGGTGAATTGAAATGGAGTGATAAAGTACATATCAGCCATGCTTTGGCTGAAATTATTTCTAAAATGGTGTTGGAAGATTTTCAACAGCGCTATCAATCTGCATTAGAGGTACTTGAGGCAATAAACAAATTCATTTCTTCTAAAGAGAGAGACTTTTTATTAAGAGACAAATCCTCACCAAATATTCTATTTTTAGAAGATGTTGACACTTCTACCACGCTTTGGGTAAAAACACCTGAAGATGATGACACTCAAAATTTAACCTCTTCTACATATTTATTACCAGAAAAAGAAGAAAATAAAGAATAAATTTTAGCAGTTCTTATGAGCTACTTGGCATTAAGCTAACAAATATTAAGTAGGAAGTTTGTGATTATTCTATCCTCCTGCGTTTGAGTTAGAAGTTTGGGCTTCAGGAGTCTCCTGTTTGGGAGAGTTATCTGTAGTTGAAGTCGATGGAGAAGTTTCTTGTTTGGGAGAGTTATCTGTAGTTGAAGTCGATGGAGAAGTTTCTTGCTTAGGAGAGTTATCTGTAGTTGAAGTCGATGGAGGAGTTTCTTGCTTAGGAGAGTTATCTGTAGTTGAAGTCGATGGAGGAGTTTCTTGCTTAGGAGAGTTATCTGTAGTTGAAGTCGATGGAGAAGTTTCTTGCTTAGGAGAGTTATCTGTAGTTGAAGTCGATGGAGAAGTACTTTGATTATTTGAGTTAGACGTACCCGTATTGTTGTTTTGGTTGTTGGAGTTAGAAGTACCTGAAGTAGTATTTTGATTATTCGAGTTGGAAGTATCTGTACTGTTTTGATTTTTGGGGTTATCTGCCGATGAATTTTGATTGTTAGAGTTATTGTTGGAATTATTAGTATTATTTGTTGTTTGTTTATTGCTGTTAGTAGTATGACTATCTTGTTGCTCAGTGGTATTTGATGAATCTTTTTTTGTTTCTTGAGAGGTATTTGCAGAAGAATTTTCGTTGACTTTAGGATTGTTAGATGAACTTGAGGGAGTAGTACTTAGCTTTATAAAAGATGGATTTTCCACTACTCCCTTACCGACAATTGGCAGTTGAGAAGATACAGCAGCAGCAGTTTCAACTTGTACTTTGGCGATCGCTGGATCTGGAGCAGGCGCACCACGTTGAGGCAAATCTAGTCCTCGAACTAAATCACTAGTATCATAAAAATTCCTCAAATCAAATTCGAATAAACCTTGTAATCTACCTTTAACTATTACTGCTAATTGTCCCGCTTTCAACTCCTGCCTTTGAGTAGCATCTTTGTTGAAAACTTCTATACCACTATTTGTCAATGCTGCTACTACTGTAGTGTCTTTTTTTTCGTCATAGCGCACAAACAATGCAGAACCTCGAATGGCTGCTGCTGCATTTGGTGTGTTTACACGTGTTACCCCTTTTTTTGGTGGGATGAGCAACAGTACAGTGCCATTTGATAATCTAAAATTACGTGTCTTAGGTATAAACCGAAATATTGCTTGTTCCCCTACTCTTGCCAAAGAGCCATCGTTGAATCGTAATTCTGCAAGAGAAAATCGCCCTGTATGCAAGCCATCCCCAGGATTCATGGCATCTAATTTACGTGCTGGGCGCTGGGATTGATTGTAGGGGATGAGCTGCACCCAGTTACGGAGGTTTAAAATCACAGCTCTAGTCAGTGGAGTAGAAGCACTTGCCCGTTCTGATAAAGGTACGACTAAAATCCCCCAGAAACTAATTACCATTAATGGGAATAACTTGCGAAACATTTTTACAGCCTTGGATAAACTCACTGACACCACGCTATTGCAAGACAGATTTTAATGTAAAAGATTTGAATCTGCTAATGGCTATGTCTATATTCTTGACACAATTTGCTTATGTTTAATTTCAACTTCAAACTGATTAAACACACTCACTTAGACGTCTAACTTGACGTTTAAGTATATTTAGTTAATGGTACAGACATGAAAAGTACACAACTATGAAGATGATAAAATTTTATTTTTACAACATTTTGATTTTTCCAAATTAACATAAATTTAATCTGTGAATAAATAAAATTGCTTGAGAGCTTAATGATTAATAATTTGGAACTTCTGAAAAAGCTCATCAGTCTAAGCTGACTAAAAAAAATTTGATATGCAATCCAAAGGCTGGAAAAACTTGTGGTCTCTAATATTGTTAATATCCGGTAGTACCAACTGGTGTTTTACCAATATTAATCGGACATGGGCTGTAAATTCAAACTATGAGAGTATTCAAGATAAATTTGGAGTGACAAACCCTTCTGTAAATGTCGAGGTAACTCATCAGCCATGTCAGCAACAAGAGCTAAAGGCTGTTCATGTCAAATTTCAGCGATCATGTTCGTTGCAGGCTACCAATCAGAACAGAAGCACCGATGATGAAGCTGCCTCTAAAAATGATGTACAAAATTTACGTTCTCAGATTCCACCTGCTCTGATACAGCCAAAATCACTAACCTCACAATCTACTCCTTTGCCAAAAGCTAATGTGGGGAATAACCAACCGACAAATGAACCACCACAGTTAGAAACACAGCCAACAGAGATTCCTCTGCCTTCTCCCACACAAATCGATGAAAAGTTAAAAACACCTGAGACAGTAGATAAAGAACAGAGACTGCAAAGACTACTGCAACGATTGCAAGAAAACAAGCAACCACCTTCGGAATCTATTTTTGAAGAAGAACTAGGTAAACTAAGACTTAGGGAAGTGCCACTTCCTTTGGAACAACCGCAGCCTTTACCAATAGAACAAATTGCAGTTCCATTTAAGCCAATAGGTTATTTACAGGCTTATGTAAGTTACTTTCAGACAAATAACATTTTTTCCTCAGCCGTAGATCCCACAGAAGATGCCTTAATTTTTTCTGGATTGACACTAGCTTCTATGCCGATACCCTTGGGAAGCAATACTTTCCTGAATGGCTCGATTGATGGTGGTATCTATCGTTACTTCAATCAAGGAAAATACAACTACAACCAAGTAAGATTTAATCTCAGTATTTATCAGCAACTGACAAGGCGAATGTACGGAGAATTTGGTTGGACTAATCAACAATTATTTTATGCCAGAGATGGAGATTTTTTTAAAGCAGGCGATCGCTTTTTAAATGAGAATTCGCTGCGTTTATCTTTGGGACGGCGAGATCCTTTAACATCAAGGTTGATGCTAGATAGCTTTTACGAATTTCGTGTCAGTTTTACCGATCCGCAAGAACAACGTAACCGAGTTAGTAATTTTTTGTGGGTTTCTTTAAATTACTACTTGCAAAGAGCTGTTCAAGTGGGGCTTAATTACCAATTTGGCTTGTCAAATTTTAGCCAGCGCGACAGAGAGGATCAGTATCATCGTTTATACAGTCACTTGAATTATAGAATATCAGATTACACTAATATTAATTTGCAAACTGGAGTAACATTAGGTGGCTCTACTGACCCTTTTATTGATTTTGATAGTTGGTTTTTGAGTGTGAATTACAATTTGCAATTAGGAAGATTTTGAAATTTGGTTAGTGGTTAGTGGTAAATAAACAACTACTATCTACTATCTAAATAACTAATCCAATCACTCCAGCTACCAGCATAAAGCTTGCCTGTGTGAATATTAGCCAGTTCTAAAGATAGTAAATTTACACAAGCAGTCACACCAGAACCACAGTACACTATAACTTCTTCGGCGTTGTCTAGCTTTGACCATCGGCGGTGTTGCTCTGAAGATGAGAGTAAGTACCCCGTAGAGTCTGTTACTTCTTGCCAGGGATAGTTTACTGCACCAGAAATATGGCCGGCAATTTTATCAATTTGTTCTCTAATACCTTGGTAGCGATCGCTTTCCCGCGAATCTACTAACACCACATTCGGCAAATCTTTCCGATTAATTACAACTTCTCGATCTACCATCATCTGCGCTTGAATCTGCGGGACAAAATCTCCTTTCTTAGATTCAGGGATAACATCTGTGACAGGATATCCGGCTTTTTGCCATTCGCTAAAGCCACCATCTAATACCGCCACTTGTTCATGTCCAAGATATCGCAATAACCACCACAGACGGGCTGCAAACGCAAGGCGAGAATCATCGTAAGCTACAACTAAAGTTTTTTGGAAATTCACCCCCATATTGGCTAATTTGTCAGCTAGCTTCTTGGGATTGGGTAAAGGATGTCTTCCTCCATGTTTTTCCACAGGACTAGAAAGATCCTCGTTTAAATCTAGATAGTAAGCTGTTTTGATATGGTTGATTTGGTAAAGTTGTTTTCCCTGTTGCGGATCGGCAAGAGAAAAACGACAATCCACTATAACGACTTCTGGATCTTCAAGGTGTTCCAACAGCCACTGATGAGAAACAACAGTCATAGTCATTAGTCATTAGTCATTTGTCAATGGTCATTTGTCATTTGTTAGTGGTAGGGGCAGGTTTAGAAGATAAATTATCAGTTTAAACGGCAAGATTATCAACAAAACCCACCCGTACAGTAGTTAGTAGTTGATGGTTTATTACTCCCCTGCTCCCCTGCTTCTTCCTAGTCCCTAGTCCCCAATCCCCAGTTCCTAGCCCTAGAATGTCAAACTTAAACGATTTTACACCTGAACTTACAGCTGATGGCTCCTTCACCTTCTTTTCTAAAGAGTTTAGTGAGTCTTTTCATAGCCATTATGGAGCGCGTCAGGAAAGTTTTTTTAAGTTTGTCGAGCCGACTCAATTAACTTTAAAAGCAAATAAATCAATGCTGCGGTTATTAGATGTTTGCTATGGACTAGGATACAATACGGCGGCTGCTTTGCAGTCTATTTGGGCTGTCAATCCTGATTGTTATGTAGAAATAATTGGTTTAGAACAGAATCCAGCTGTGCCACAAGCTGCGATCGCTCATCACTTATTTGATAATTGGAATTACGAGCATACCAAAATTCTCACTGGGCTGGCTTTCGAGCACCAAATTCAAACCTATTACCTGCGAGCTAGGCTACTGATTGGCGATGCCAGAATTACGATTGGGGAAGTTTACAACTCAGGTTTCCGAGCGGATGCAATTTTTCTTGATCCATTTTCACCACCTCAATGTCCGCAGCTATGGACTGTTGAATTTATCAAACAACTTGCTTTGTGTTTGCACGAAGATGCCTTACTCGCGACTTATTCCTGTGCTGCTGCTGTACGCACGGCACTTTTAGATGCTGGCTTACAAATAGGTTCTACCCCTCCAGTCGGGAGGCGATCGCCTGGTACTGTTGCAGCCCATTTAAGACGAGTGGGAAAAGAGGAGATAGGTGCAGGGGAAAAGGACACGGGGAATTTTTCTCTGTTTGCGTCATTACCACCGCTCTCTCAAGCCGAACAGGAACATTTGCTCACTCGTGCTGCCATTCCTTACCGCGATCCTCAATTGCAAGACTCTGCCGACGTTATACTCAAACGGCGACAACAAGAACAACAAGCTTCTTCTTTGGAACCTACATCTCGTTGGCGAAAACGTTGGCTCTCTAAAACTGAAGCATGAATAGTTTCAGTAGAATCTTCTTTGCCTGAAAGTCCCTGTTCAGGTCTTGTTCGTTCACAAATATCAAAATACTTTATGCCTGAACTAGCGTAGCTGATGTAATTTATTTTACTTGCTTTACAGTTGCTTCTTCCGATAGTATAAATACTATAACTGTGATATAAATTACTTGTGTACTCAGTAGTTTAGCCTTGGTATCTTATATATTGATTACTTTCTTTTATGCTCTTGCTGCCTTGGCAGCTAAGTAGATTATACTAGCTTGCTTTACCTTAAACTCCTGCTTTTAAATAAATTGAACGATGATACATTTTTCTATCCTTATTATACTTAATAAATTCCTGTGAAAACTCTGAATTACCCTTGACTAAAATGGTTCGTACTGAAATTATATTTAGAAAAATTTTTGGCGTTAATTATGTTCTAAATAAATAAAGAAAATGGCTGTTATTTTAACAATCAATTCTTCCTTGAACAGAAAAAGAGAATAAAGCTCCAAACTAAAATAACAGCAAAATACTAAAATGATTTTTTTTAAGCTAACTCTAGTAAATGGTCAGAAAAAGTGGAGTGCCTTGTGACTGAATGGACATCCAAGCATACAGGCTCTGTCGAATCGATTGTCAATGTCTCAAATCCTTTAAACACAGTTAATAGCAATAATTTAAACTATACTGTAGCCTCACCGAATACAGAAAATTATTCCTTATACTTATCTCAAAAAGACTTGAACGTTGAACATATAAACACTTTACCTGCTTGGAACAAATCTCAAGTTAATTTTGGTTATGATTCACTAGAATCGAGGCACCTACCAGGTAAAGCATCGATATTAAATCACTCAGACTCAGATGCGGCAAAGGTTTTGGTAGTTGACGATCATCCCGCCAGTCGGATGACTGCTGCTGCACTGTTGGCAATGGAAGGCTACGAAGTTATCGAGGCAGATAGTGGTTTTAGCGCTGTTGAATTGGTAACCCAAAAACAACCGGACTTGATTTTATTAGATGTAATGATGCCGGAAATGGATGGGTTTGAAGTTTGTCAGTTACTAAAGCAAGATGAACATACGCGGTTAATACCAATAATTTTTGTAACAGCATTAAATGATCGGCGATCACGTATTCGAGGAATAGAAGTTGGTGCGGATGATTTCTTGAGTAAACCCTTTGATCGGGTAGAATTGGCAGCGCGAGTAAAGTCCTTAGTGCGCCAGAAACGTCTGAATGAGGACTTAGATCACGCTGAACAAGTGTTATTTTCCATTGCCAGAGCAATAGAAAGCCGCGATCCGAATACAGGCGATCATTGCGAACGGTTAGTAGTACTAGGACAGGCTTTTGGTAAATACCTCAATCTTTCACGCAATCAAATTCGAGATTTGATATGGGGTAGTTATCTTCATGATATTGGTAAAGTGGGTATTCCTGATGCAGTTCTGCTGAAAACAGGAAGTTTTACTCCCCAAGAGTGGGAAATTATGAGGCGCCATGTTTTGATTGGTGAAAAAATCTGCCAGCCACTACGCAGTATGCGGGGTGTAATTCCTATTATTCGTCACCACCATGAGCGCTGGGATGGATCGGGCTATCCTGATGGACTCAAAGGTGATGAGATTCCCTGTTTAGCACAAGTATTTCAAATGATTGATATTTATGATGCCTTAATTAGCGAACGCCCCTACAAACGGGCTTTCACACCAGAAGAAGCGCTAGCTATTATGCAAGAAGAAACAGCCAAAGGTTGGCGAAATCCCCAATTAATGCAGAAATTTGCCGAATTTATTTGCAATTGTAAATCATCAAATAACATATTATAGTTGCCAGTCATTGACATTTCGGCGTTCAATGAATAGCTGGTATGATTTGAGATTTGAGTCTCAAATGACCGAGTTTATTCATCAAAATTTCAGTTAGCCGATAGCTAATTATGGTAGTTGTAGCAATTCTAGCGGCAGGACGCGGGACACGGATGAAATCCAACCTTCCCAAGGTTTTGCATTCTTTGGGTGGGCGATCGCTAGTAGAAAGGGTGATCGAAAGTGTCCAACCGCTTTCGCCTTCGCGTCAAATATTAATAGTGGGATATCAAGCCCAAGAAGTGAAAACAGCCACGCTCTCAATTCCAGACTTGGAGTATGTTGAACAGAGTGTACAATTGGGAACGGGTCATGCTATTCAACAATTACTTCCTTACTTGGAAGGATACACAGGTGATGTCTTAGTGCTCAACGGAGATGTACCCCTATTACGCACCGAAACTCTAAAACATCTGTTGCAAATTCATAAAGAACATCAAAATGCCGCTACTATCCTAAGTGCGTATTTACCCGAACCTAGAGGTTATGGACGCGTTTTTTGTAACGGCGAAAATATTGTCCAACAAATTGTTGAAGAAAAAGATTGTACTCCTGCTCAAAGACAAAATCATCGGATTAATGCAGGAGTTTACTGTTTTCGCTGGCAGGATTTAGCCAAAATTCTGCCGCACTTGCAGACAAATAATGCCCAGAAAGAATACTATCTTACCGATGCTGTTACGCAAGTTTCACCCGTCATGGCAGTAGATGTTGCAGATTACCAAGAAATTCTTGGCATCAACGATCGCCTGCAACTTGCCTCTGCCTACGAAATTTTGCAAAGACGCATTAAGGAAAAATGGATGATGGCTGGTGTCACTATCATCGACCCTACTAGTATTACAATTGATGACACTGTAGAATTAGAGCCAGATGTAATTATTGAACCTCAAACCCATCTACGAGGAAATACGGTTATTCAAACTGGTAGTCAGATTGGCCCAGGAAGTTTAATTGAAAATAGCCAAATAGGTAAAAATGTTACTGTTATATATTCCGTAGTAACGGATAGCATTGTCCAGGAAGGAAGCCGAATTGGCCCCTATGCCCATTTGCGCGGCCATGCAGAAGTAGGTGTAGACTGTCGGATTGGCAACTTTGTAGAATTGAAAAATACCAAATTGGGCGATCGCACCAATGCTGCCCATCTCTCCTATTTAGGTGATACCACTACTGGGACTCAAGTAAATATTGGTGCAGGTACAATTACTGCCAATTATGATGGTGTGAAAAAACACCCCACCAAAATTGGCGATCGCACTAAAACTGGTTCAAATAGCGTTTTAGTTGCACCAATTACTTTGGGCAATGATGTCTATGTAGCAGCCGGCTCCACAATCACAGAAGATGTTCCTGATAACTGTTTAGTTATTGCCCGCGAACGCCAAGTGATTAAACCAGATTGGTGTCCAAAAAATAGGGAATAGGAAGAGGAAGGGCAACAGGGGGACAAGGAGTTGAGGCAGGTGAGGCAGGTGAGGCAGGTGAGGAAGTAATAAGAGTAAATTCTTCCCCATCTTCCCTATCTCCCTTATCTGTTCCTCTTCGACTCTCCCACTCCCCCACTTCTCTTCTTAGCCCCTAACCCCTAGCTCCATGTTTTCAATGCAGCCCACTTCTGTTCCTTCCGGAATTTCTAAAGTGTCGCCAAATTTTTCACCGTCGTGAAAGGCAGCCAGTAAAACTTGACTGGTTTTACCCCAAGCGATCGTTCCACTAGCATCCAGGGCGATCGCTCCAAAATCACGCTGATGCTGGGATGCCTCTGTAAAAGAACGCTGCATTGCTTCCTTGAGTGACATACCATCAGTAACACGCACCACAATCCGTGGTGCTAAACACTCATCGATAATATCTTCGCCAATACCAGTACAGCTAACTGCTGCATACTGAGTAGCATAATTACCAGCTGGCATTGCCGAATCGCTAACACGTCCAATTCGCTCAAATCCTTTACCACCCGTGGAAGTACCAACAGCTAAGTTACCGTGGGTATCTAAAGCTACGACACCTATCGTGCCACGTCGGGCATTACTGCTTTCTACTAATTCTGGTTCTGCTACTACACCAGCCATTGCCCTCTGAAAGTTTTCCTGGCGTTCTTGAATCCACTCTTGCAACCGTAAATCAGTTAAAGCGTTATAGCTGGGAATTTGTAGTTCTCGTGCCAATTCTGCCGCACCGTAATCGGACAAAACTCGATCAGGAGAGCTTTGTAAGGCTTGTGCCAGTTCGATTGGATTTTTTACTCTCGAAATATTGATTACACCGCTAAAGCTTTGGGTTGTACCATCCATCAGAGAGGCACTCATGCGGATTTGACCGTCTGATTGCAACACAGAGCCAGTACCTGCATTAAAGCAAGGGTTATCTTCCAACATTTGACACCCTAGTACAACCGCTTCTGTGGCAGTTGCTCCCGAACACAGAAGAGAATAAACCTCTTCCACAACTTTGTAGAGCGACTTACGCACAGCCTCTACTCCACCTTTTCCGTGCAGAGAACTACCAGCCCCCCCGTGAATAATTAATTTTGGTTGCACCTGCGATTTCATCTCCCCTTGATATTTGAGCCAACTCAGTCTAAGTATATTTACGATTCAGTAGTTTCGTTTGTAGTTGTAGAAGAACGGCGACGACGACAGCGTTCTGAACAATATTTCACTTCGTCCCAGCAATCTGCCCATTTCTTACGCCAAGTGAACGGACGTTGACATACCGGACAAATTTTTGTGGGCAGGTCAGATTTAGAACGAGCACGTCCCATGTTTATACTATGCGGATGTAAAATTGATTTCACCAGAGATGAAAATCAATTATAACCAGTTTGTTACAAAGACAGAACATTTTCTGTAGATACAACATGAAATCAGTCATTGATAATTAATTCAAAATATTGTCATGAAAATTTAAATTTCTATAAATTAATCATGGTAAACATTTTAGGTTTTTTCTGTATAGAGTTTATCTATTACAACTTTATACTTATAAGCAGATAGCTTCAGCTATTTAATATTCTGGACTGTAAGCTATTGTCTACATATAGGCAGTACGAGAAAAATTGCCTGCGGAGTTTGATACGCCACTTGCTACCACCGGGAGAATCCCGGCAACGCAGTAGCTCTTGTACTACACTGTCTGATCGTTATCACCGCGTCTTTATTTTTTCTTGCATAGTCAAAGTGGATTGATACTATTAGCTAACGGTAACAGCAAGCGACTAACCGCTCGACCATCTGGTAATTGATAAATATGTAATTCTCCTCCGAGTTGGTGCATAAGTTTTTGACAGATCTGCAAGTGTAAAGTCAGTGGTTGCTCGAAGCGAGAAGAAGCCAGCACATCTTTGGATGTATCTTGAACTAGCTCTGTGAGTAACTGCGGTTCAATAAAGCCATTGTCTGTAATGGAAACTTCTAATAAGTGTTCATCTGAACGGCGACACCAAATATCAATTCTTCCGCCATCAGTAGAACGTTGACAGGCAGCTATTAGCAATTCATGGAGAACCAATTCAATTTTGACAATATCACCTGCGATCGCTAACGAAGATTGAGGCAACAGAGAATGGTTTGGTTCTGATTCTTGAGTTTGCTGTTGTCCTAAACCATGCACTCCAACCCATAGCTTTTGTTGTTTGAGTAAATTGTCTACTCGTTCGAGCGATCGCTTGAGTAAACTTGCAATGGGTATAGTTTCCCAACTCATTTGCAACTGCCACACTTCAAGTTTTAATAGCGCTTTCATAGAAGCGTTGGTTTTATCTAGCTGCCATAGCAATTGTTGGTAGCGCATCTGAGTCATTTCATGATCGGGAATGCCCAAATCCTGCATTTGAGTCAGTAGCTGCGTCACCGTTCTTTGCAAATCTTCTAAACGACGATGCTTGTACCAATTCAGTAAGCTGAGTTCTTCTGTTCTAGACTGAAGCATCTGAGAGATTTGCAACCATCGCCGCGACCAAGCCATTTGGTAAACTAAAGTTTCTGTGACACGCAAGCAATCTTCTGACCATTGACGTTCTAGATGATCGGCGGTGACCACTACACCTGTAGGATGATGATCGGGAGTAGTACGCAACGCCATCACCAAAATTTGACCAATGCCAGCACCGTTAAACCATTTCCTTGTTGTCGCCGGTAAATCATCTACTGTTAGAGCCAAAATTCCATCTGTAGCTAGCGCCCACTGAATCAAAGCTTCTGTTTGTAATGGCAAAGGTATATCGGTCAAAATTTCAAAATGAGAATTGGCTATCACTCCGGGTATAATTTTTGCAACATTATCTCCTGATTGCCAAGCTATTAGTACTGCGAGAGAACAATTGAGAATAGATGCTATTTGCTCTAAGGCAGTCTGTTCCAGATGCTGTAAAGGTTGATTTTTAGCACTTTGGGAATCTTCCAGAATCCGAAGACATCGCTGAAAGCTGTGTAAAATTTTTTGCTGTTGTTCCGTGCGTTGGTATAGTTGCCTTTGGCGCAGAATTACACCAAGTTGTTGAGCAACAATCTGTACTAATTCCTTTTCTAAAGATGTCCAACTGCGGTGGGTTTCGGTTGCAATTGCCAATAGTGCATGGGGTGGAGAGTTGGGAGCGCAATTACTAATCACCAGCGATTGCACACCATTTTTGATTAAGGAAGGATGCCAATTAAAAAACCGCAAATCTTCTTCTAGATTTTCAATTGCCACTCCTTGAGTAGAACGTAACAGCAACTGCCAATCTACGTCTTTGAGAGCATCGAGAGTAGATATTGGTAGACGATGACTATGCAAATGGCTTTGGTAAAAAATTTGATAATTATTCTGTTGAGGATCGTATTGCAATAGCAAAAACCTAGTTGCCGAGAGTTGTTGCAAAATTTTTGTTGCACAGTTATCTAAAATTTCTTGAACCTGATAATCACTATAGATTCCTTGGGCAATATGACCTGTTATGTGGGCATGATCTTGAATTTTTTGGATGGTACTTTCCGTTTCCTCTAAAGGGGCAAGTAGGGAAATTAATCCCGCAGTACCCTTAATGAAATTTTTATCTGCCTCTGTCCAAATTCGCGGCTCAGTGGCTTCCACCGCTAAAAAGCCCAGCAAATCCTTTTGACAAATAATCGGAGCAGCTAAAAGACTACGCACTTGCAGTCTTTGCAGCAACTTTAGTGTGAAATTACTTTGTAGCGAACTGCGTCCTTCTCCAATCCAGACAATTTCATTTAGCGATAAAGCAAAATAAAAGTCACTTAAATCATTTACGGTAATTTTAGTTACCGCTTCTTGAGCCTTGGAGAGAAAACCGCGATTGACATTTTTGTTACTAATCCGTCGCCAAAAGTAGCGTTCTTCCCTGTCAAACCAATAAATCCTGGTTCGGGCAGGCAGAACAAATTGATGAGTTGCCTCTACTAATGCTTCTAACCTTTGCTCCAAATTATTAAGGGTTCGCAGACTTTCTAACAATGGTAATAATAGTTCGTCAAAGCGCTTGGTTTGCTTGTGCTGCAAATCCATCTCCATTTCATACAGCACTGCTGCCAATTCGCCCAAAACCATCATCAATTTGGCTCTAGTTACGCCACTGAGTAAGTAGCCCCAACGCTGGGAACCAAGTAGCACCAAACCTAAGCAGCGATTCTTGTAAGAAATTGGCGCGATAATTGTTCCTTGGATATTAAATTTTTGTGCTAATTGTTGCCATCCCTCAGCCCGAATTTCTGCTCGCAAATCTGGTACACCTAAAGGATGCTGTTCAATCACTACTTGTTCTAATAAATCCCCAGGATTGAGAACCACTCGTTGTTTTAAGTAACTGATGTCACTACTAGGAGTAATTCCTCCTTTGCCAAACAACACGTGATTTAGGCGATCGTAAAGAGCAATCCAAATCAGGTTGTATTCAAACTGTTCTTGCAGATAAGAAAGTGTTGTTGCGATCAGAGCATCAAAATTATCCTCTTCCCTGAGAGTTTGAAAAACGCGTCCAAGCGAAAGTATTTGTTCGTCGGCGGCTGTGAAATTATATGGCTGCCTCATTTGGTAATTTAAGTCAACGTCACTGGTTTATACATAAGATGCCCAGAATCAAGCTCTAACTAAATATTTCCGCTCATGCTAAGTGACGAATTTTTATAGACCTGACTAACTACCTGTGCGATATATTATTATTTGTTTCGTTTTACAAAATTTGATCAGGTAGGGCGGGTTGGCACTCAAAGAAATGGATATCTATCAAGTTGCGATTCGTCCCATTTTATTTAACCTCCTCAATGCAGATCCAGAGTGGCTACACTCCTCAACGATTAGGAGTTTACAGTGGCTGGCAAATAATCATCATCACCCACCTGCTAGCTTGGTAAACAAACGCTTGCAGCAATCGTTGTGTAAGCGCGATCGCCGTCTGGAACAAACACTATTTGGGTTAAATTTTTCTAATCCAGTTGGCTTGGCTGCTGGATTTGACAAGGATGGCGTTGCCACTAAAATTTGGCCAAGTTTTGGTTTTGGCTTTGCAGAAGTGGGAACTGTAACCTTTCATGCCCAGCCTGGCAATCCCCGTCCCCGCTTATTTCGCTTGCCCTTAGATCTAGCTGCTCTCAATCGCATGGGCTTTAATAATAGCGGTGCAGCAGCAATGGCAGCACGTTTAGCAGAGTGCAACCAGCACCAATCCTCTTCAATACCTATAGGTATAAACCTGGGCAAATCTAAGGTAACACCCTTAGAAGAAGCGAAAAATGATTATCTCAATAGCTTTCGCTTGTTGAAGGAATTGGGAGATTACTTTGTTGTGAACGTTTCTTCTCCCAACACACCAGGATTACGATCGCTCCAAGATGCAGCCATGCTCAGTTCTATCTTGGAGGCATTACAACAAGATAATCATGCACAAAAGCCAATATTTGTCAAGATTGCACCTGACTTGGAATGGGAAGCGATCGCTGACATTATTTCCCTAGTCGAAACCTACAACTTAACAGGGATAATCGCCACCAATACCACCATTCGCCGTGATGGTTTGAAAACACAGATGATTACTCAAACAGGCAAATCTCCCCAAGCAGAAGCGGGTGGAATTAGTGGTGCGCCGTTACGCGATCGCTCCACGGAGATTATTCGATTTATTGGGCAGCAAACTCAAGGTAAAATGCCGATCATCGGCGTTGGTGGTATTTTTACCCCAGAAGACGCTTGGGAGAAAATAACTGCTGGTGCTTGCCTCATCCAAGTCTACACAGGCTGGATTTACTCTGGCCCAATGATAGTACGCCGTATTCTCGAAGGCTTGCTTGCAAAGTTAGAAAAAACTGGATTAAATTCCATCTCCGAAGCCGTGGCACTAGAAGTAAAAAGTAAAGATTAGAAACAGAATTAACTAGGCTGTTTCCTTTACCTTTTGTATGCTTGCCTGTTAACTTTTAGTTTCTTCCATAGGAAAAAACTCCTTCGTTTCTGGAGAATATACCCAAGCAACACCATCCGGATCTCTGCTACGACTCCATTCAGAAAAGTCTGGATCGTCTCGTCGTTTATACACTGTACTGGAATAAACATTAAGCCGTTTTGCCAATTCAGATTGGATCAAAGAACCAAAAGTCAGCTGTTTTTCTAGTGGTTTTTTGATTTCCTCTAGATTTGCCTGAGGTACGGTTTCTGTTTCTAGTTCTTCCTCTGTAAATTTGGGTGACGGTGGCGCTAACCAATTTTCAACAGGTTGAGTATCATGTTGAGAAGGAAGAAGCTCTTTAACTGGTTCGCTACTGTCAAGTATACTACCTAGAGTACTGACAGTGATAAAGTGATATACCTTGTTACCGTCCTCAGAAGTAACAATGTTGGCTCCAAATTCTGAAGCTTTTGCATCTAGGTAGCGTTTTGCCACATCTCCCGCAAAATTGCCTTTAATTGCCAAATCCATAGGCGTTATTCTGCCTTGGTTTTCCCGAATTATCTGATTAAACATCGGGTTAACTTGCAGACACCACTTTTGCCATTGATAGAACTGCCAAATATTGAAGCCCAATATCAGTAGAATCGCCGCCAACCAAATTCGCCAGGTAGCAACTAGAAAAATAATCAAAAAAGATAGTGGCAAAAGCAGAATAAGATAACTTTTGCCATAATCTTCGCCGTAGTCTTCTATTGATTTTTCACTCATGCCGATTTTTGCCAAGTGACTCTTAAAGAAATGATATTATCTTGGCAAAAATTTAGGCAAATATTTGTAGCTTTAGTTTATTTGCCAAATTTTTTTGACAAAACCTATGTATGTTAATGGTTGTACTAGGCAACTACCTCTGGCTATCCTTAGCAATGGGGTGCAAAAATGAAAAATTTTGATCTAAAAATAAATAGCAGGCAAAAATTGGCGTTCAGACTTGGGCAAAAAGGCAAAAAAAGGCAGAGAACAACTACATGATTCTTGGTTTTGCAGCCGACTTCCGCAACTTGGGTATCACTGCCAAGGATAGTTTTAGTTCAACTATAGCTTTGGTGGCACAGCTGCATCGTGGCTTATGACTGGAACTTATAGTAGTTAGACAAGATGCTTGTTATGGATGAAGGAACTTCTTATTAAGCGGGAAGATAGCAAAGCGATCGCCCTGTCACTTTAATTTACATGGCTTGAGTCTAAAGAATCTATAGAAATAACTGAATCAGACTTTGATGAGAATCGCTTGGTAAGTGGGGAGATTAAGTCATAGAAGAATCCTCCACTAACATCTATACCTCTAGTATGAATTGCCTCTAATAGCAAAATTCAATATGCAAGATAGATGCTCTCATCCCTGGAAACAGTGAAGATGAAGACAAAAGCTCTTCATACTTCTTAACAGCCATGACATTTGATTATGACTTATTTGTAATAGGTGCTGGCCCAGCTGGACTAGCAGCAGCAAAAAAAGCAGCCTCTTTTGGCGTGCGTGTTGCCATTGCCGAACAAGAAGCCCTCGGTGGTACTTGTGTAAATCGCGGTTGTGTTCCAAAAAAGTTTATAGTACACGCCGCAGACTTCGCTTTTCAAAATCAGATGGCACACGGTTACGGTTGGAGTGAATGTCAAAGAAACTTCGACTGGACGCGTTTTATTCATTCAGTACACCAACAGATAGAAAGTATTAATTACTCATATTTTGAGCAGGTGCAAAAAGCCGAAATTGATTTAATTCGCGGTCATGCTACTTTCATTGATGCTCATACCATAAATATTGATGATCGCAAATTTACAGTTGACAAAATTTTAATTGCTGTTGGCGCACGTCCAATGCAATCGCCTATCCCTGGAATCGAATACAGCATTACTTCCCGCGAAATGTTTAACCTACCGTATTTACCAGAACGGTTGGCAATTATTGGCGGTGGCTACATAGGTATAGAATTTGCCAGTATGATGAACGCTTTTGGTTGCCAAGTTACGGTTGTTGAAACAGATGAGATGATTCTATCGGGTTTTGATGATGATATTCGCTCTGGCATTCAACAGAGTCTCAAAAACCGGGGTATTGAGTTTTTCACCAACTGTAGTGCTGAAGAAATTAAACATGGTGGTGAGGAAGGCTTGTTGTTAACCATCGCTGGCAATAACCCAATCACAATAGCAGCAGATACTATCTTAGTTGCCACAGGTCGTATTCCGAATACTAAAAATCTTGGCTTGGAAAATGCTGGAGTAACAGTTGGCAACAAAGGTGAAATCCAAGTTGATGAAGATCATCGTACTACCCAGGAAAATATTTTTGCTGTTGGTGATTGTACCAACCGTTTGCAATTAACCCCTGTTGCCAAAGCAGAAGGCGTTAATTTTGCCAATATAGTTTTTGGCAAAAAGCCACAAAAACTCAATTACGATTTTGTGCCTTCTGCCGTTTTTACCCGTCCGCAAGCAGCAAGTGTGGGAATGACTGAAGCCAAAGCACGGGAAAAATTTGGTAAATCTGTAAAAATCTACCGCGATCGCTTTCAACCTTTATTGTTTAAGTTGGGCAACCAAGATGAGCAAGCAATGCTCAAATTAGTTGTAGAGGGTGAATCAGAGCAGATATTAGGCGCTCACATGGTTGGTGAAAATGCCGCAGATATCATCCAATGCCTCGCTGTCGCAATTTGCAAAGGTATTACCAAGCCAGACCTAGATGATACAATTGGCATCCACCCAACTACAGCAGAGGAATTCCTAACGTTAAATTAAATTAAGGGCTGGAATTACAAAAAATAATAATTTATGACATACGATTACGACCTGTTTGTCATTGGTGCTGGTTCTGGAGGTTTAGCGGCTTCCAAACGTGCTGCCAGCTATGGAGCAAAAGTAGCGATCGCCGAGCAAGATTTAGTTGGCGGTACTTGTGTCATCCGTGGCTGTATTCCCAAAAAACTCATGGTTTATAGCTCCCACTTTCCCGCGTTATTTCACGACGCCGCAGGCTACGGTTGGAAAGTAGGTGAAGCCGAGTTAGATTGGGAATATTTAATTACAGCTATAGATAAGGAAGTTAGAAGACTCTCGCACCTGCATATTACCTACTTAGAAAAAGCAGGAGTAGAACTGATTCCCAGTCGCGCAACTTTGGTGGATCCGCACACTGTAGAAGTTGATGGACGCAAAGTTACAGCAGATAAAATTTTAATTGCTGTTGGGGGGCGTCCCGTAAAACCAGAGTTACCGGGGATGGAATACGGTATTACCTCCAACGAAATGTTTCACCTCAAAGAAAAACCAAAACACATCGCTGTAATTGGTGCTGGTTATATTGGTACTGAATTTACCTGTATTATGCGTGGTTTGGGATGTGAAGTTACCCAAATTATCCGTAAAGAACTGATACTAAAGGGTTTTGATGAAGATATTCGCACCAACATCCAAGAAGGAATGACTAACCACGGAATTAAAATTATTCAAAATACAGTGGTGGAAACAGTTGAAAAAGTGCCAGAAGGACTGAAGCTAAATTTATCTGGAGATAATACAGAACCAGTCATCGCTGATGTATTTTTGGTAGCAACAGGCCGCATTCCCAATGTCGAGGGATTAGGCTTGGAAAATGCAGGAGTTGAACTAGTACCCAGTTCTATCGAAGGGCCAGGGTACAGTACGATGAATGCGATCGCTGTCAACGAATATAGCCAAACTTCTCAGGAAAATATCTTTGCTGTTGGCGATGTTACAGACAGGATAAATTTAACTCCGGTTGCAATCGGTGAGGGACGTGCTTTTGCAGATAGTGAATACGGTAATAACCGTCGTGTATTTAGTCACGAAGATGTGGCAACCGCCGTATTCTCCACACCTGAAGCTGCTACAGTCGGTTTGACGGAAGCCGAAGCACGTCAAAAATTCGGAGATGATGCAGTAACAGTATATCGCGCTCGCTTTCGACCGTTGTTTCATAGCTTGACTGACGCTGAAGAAAGAACAATGATGAAGTTGATAGTCGATGCCAACACCGACAAAGTACTGGGCGCTCACATGGTAGGAGAAAATTCAGCTGAGATCATTCAAGGTGTCGCGATCGCTGTGAAAATGGGTGCAACTAAAAAGGATTTTGACGCGACTGTCGGTATTCACCCCACAGCAGCAGAAGAATTTGTCACAATGCGTTGATTGTTATTTGTAATATTAGTCATTAGTCATTTGTCAGTCACCAATGATAAATGACTAATGATTAAGGATGATCTGACTAAGAAAAGCTGAATGTCTAGTGAATATATTTACCTTCATGGCTTTGCATCCAGTCCTCATTCTGCCAAAGCTCAGTACATAAGCGATCGCTTTGCAGAATGCAATATCAAGTTGCAAATTCCTGATTTGAATTTTGGGAATTTTTCTCATCTCACAATTACGCGGCAAATCAATCAAGTCGCCGCAGAATTTTGCCAAAAGACACCAGTAACTCTCATTGGTTCAAGTTTAGGTGGCTTAACTGCTGCCCACTTAGGGCAAAAATATTTACAAGTAGAAAAACTTGTTTTGTTAGCACCAGCTTTTGGATTTTTATCCCATTGGTTACCAACTTTAGGAGATGAAAAAATCCAACGTTGGCAGCAAGAAAAATATTTAATGGTTTATCACTATGGGGAGGAAAAATCCCTACCTCTAAGTTATGATTTCATAACAGATGCTGTTCAATACAAAGAAGAAAATTTACAACGTCCTATTCCCACCCTGATTTTGCACGGAAAAAATGATGAAGTTATTCCAATTCAAGCCAGTTACGATTTTACGAAACTTCGTCCCTGGGTAAAGTTAGTGGAAATTGACAGCGATCACGCTTTAGGTAATGTCATGGCAGAAATTTGGCAAGCAATTAGACAGTTTTGCCAGCTACCTTAAAAGTTGTATAATATCTAGTTCTGAGTCATTAGTCCTTTAACTAATGACCATCGACCATTGACTAAATTATGCTGCCATTCATCCGCTCAGATTTAGCTCTATTTACTGCTTATAAACCCCACCCTGGGAGCGATACAGCCCAACCAGTCTCAGCAACTCAGGTTGATCGTCTAGATACTAATGAAAGTCCTTATGATTTGCCTTTTGAGTTAAAAGAAAAGCTGGCATGGACATATCAGCAGGTAATAGAGACAAATCGTTATCCCGATGGCGCTCATGAAGAACTAAAAAGCGCGATCGCTGAGTATGTTAACGAATCAGCAGACTTATCCTCACCTATTTTTACTACTACTAATATTTCCGTTGGGAATGGTTCAGATGAGCTGATCCGTTCGTTATTAATTGCCACTTGTCTAGGAGAAGGTTCTATTCTCGTTGCTAATCCCACTTTTTCTATGTATGCGATTTTGGCGAAAACTTTGGGAATTTCAGTCGTAGAGGTGAACAGAAATGAAACGAATTTTGAAATTAATTTAGAAGCAGCACAAGCAGCCATAGAGCAAACTCACAATCCTCCTATCCGGGCAGTTTTTGTAGTTCATCCCAATTCCCCTACCGCCAATGCTTTAACCGCAACAGAAATAGCATGGTTAAAAAGTTTGCCAGAGCAAATTTTAGTGGTAATTGACGAAGCTTATTTTGAATTTAGTCAAATTACCGTAGTCAATGAATTGTTACAGCGCTCTAACTGGGTAGTATTGCGTACATTTTCTAAGGCTTTCCGGTTAGCCGCTATGCGCGTTGGTTATTGCGTTGCCCATCCTGAGCTAATTGCAATATTAGAAAAGATTCGCCTACCCTACAATCTTCCCAGTATCTCAATGGCTGGGGCATTAGTTGCTTTACATAACCGTAAACTGTTGCTAGATTCAGTGTCGCAAACTTTAAAGGAACGAGCCAAACTAATTGAAACTTTATCACAGCAACCAGAACTGCAAGTTTGGGACAGTGCGACTAACTTCATCTATTTACGTTTGAAACCAACTGCTTCTCAAACACAAGACACCACATTAAAAGCACTGAATCAACAACTTAAAGCTAATGGTACTCTTGTACGAGAAATTTATGGTGGATTGAGAATTACTATTGGAACTCCTGACGAAAACACCCGCACTTTGAATAACTTGCAAGTTGCTCTAGCAAATCTCAAATTATAACTGTTAATTTAGTAATAAAATCTGTTATCTACCTCGCTGCCCAAGCGGCGCACCACTGCCACAGTTTGTGGCAAGACACCTACTAAAAGAGCAAAAGCCTCATCTGGTAATAAAGCCACAACCTCAGGGGGAAAATATTGTTCAAATTGATCGAGGATCTTTTGAACTCGCTGTTGGGGAACTTGGTTTTCCGTAATTTGCTTGATCAAGCGAATCCACTGCCGCCTAATTAAGTAAGCTTTTTGTCGCTCTTCATTAGTTTCAGGAGGCAATAAAGACAGATTTCCTATCGGCAGCGCCCCTTGACAATCACGATCATAATCGCCACCTACTGCTGCTCCCGGCCCTGCAAACTCAGCATGATACTGTTTAAAAAGTATTAATCCATTTCGTTTTCGACTGTTGATCACGAATACTTTTCCGCTTAATAGCTTTTTGAGGATATCCGAGCCATAGGATCGTTCAGCCCCATCTGGCATGACGATATAGTCAAGGAAACTTCTGTCAGGGTAATAGGTAGATACCATAGCAGTCTGATAGCGTCGGCGCTTTTCGCTATCCATCTTTTCCCAAAAAGAAAATGAATTTGATAATTGCTTGCACTTAAAATAGATTGTTATTTAATTAAAGCTTTTTTCTTATCTTAATTATCAACTTTTAAAGTCAACTGAACTAAGATAAAAAATAATATAGGCTCTGTCCAGTCATTGAGTAACCATAATTTTATGAGATTTAAATTGATTTGTCTGCTAGCATAAGTGTATTTTATTAAAGTTTTTATAAAGATGAATATATAAGTTACAAAGATATTATGAGGACTTTAATAACTATCAATAGTATTTTTACTGTTATGGTAAATATCATCGGTTTTAATATCAAAAATACTTATATTTGTATACATAAACATTTTTCACATCATTAAAGCTTAAATCAAAAACAAATTTTTTCTAACCTTCTAATAATATATTTACTTTTTTGGGAATATATTAATAAATGTATATATAGTTCAAAGTTTAGATAAAATTATTGTCAGCAAAAGCAAAAAAAGAACTTTTGCAACTTTACAATTAATTACTCAATAACTTAGTACATTTATCAAAATTTTGTTTAATAACCATAAAGTTATATATACATCAATCTTAACTAATTTAGTATATTGGCGTGTAAAATGCCAAAGTAGAAATTAGTTGAAAAGTAATTGAATTTGGTTATAACAGGCTAGAAGCTCAACCAGATGAAAATTTTCAACGATTAGCTAAATTTATATAAGTTTCTTGACTAAGTTAGTGTCAAAGTTGGTGTTGAGGATACAAAAGCTAATAAACAGCTAATTTAATCAACTAAAAGATGTTTGTGTAATAATATTTGTTGCGATCGCTTAAAAAAGAATATATTCCAGTTAGGTTCAACCTTGTGTACTCGATACCCCTGCTTGAAATAAAGCTGACGTGCCTGATAGTTATTTTCCAAAACGTGGAGATATAGTTCTTCAAACCCCCATTCTCGAACTATTTTTTCACTGGCTATAAGCAGCTGTGAAGCAGCACCTTGCCTGCGATATTTGGGGTGAACGGCT
The DNA here is from genome assembly GCF_030381805.1 of Chlorogloeopsis sp. ULAP01. Classification (NCBI taxonomy): domain Bacteria; kingdom Bacillati; phylum Cyanobacteriota; class Cyanophyceae; order Nostocales; family Chlorogloeopsidaceae; genus Chlorogloeopsis; species Chlorogloeopsis sp. ULAP01. The sequence goes on along the minus strand of NZ_JAUDRH010000003.1, from coordinate 272,519 downwards.
AAATTAGATAGGTAAGGAAAATTCCTGCCAACCTCTGTCCAAGCATCATTAAATCGCACACCTAACTCTACGGTACCAACTAAGTTATCAGCTAGACCAGCAGTAGTCTCAACCGCAACCAAACACATATGATGGGGTGCTGCTGATGCCAAGCGATGTCTTAAATCTTCGTAAATACCCAAACGTAGTAGTGGGAAAGCCCACCCCCAGAAACCTTTTTGGGAGTGAAAGCTTTCGGCAATAATTTGAGCAACACCGATCAAATCAGCAGCTGTAGCCGCACGGATTTGGAAATGGCAGGAAGCTTGATCGGCGGCTATAACGAGCGGTTCTTTGTGGAATGGATCTAAAAACCAGGATGTCAAGGTTAGTTTCGTGTTGAATTGATTGAACAACAATCCTTTCCAATATCCTAAAACACCATTCAACTTATGTGAAAAACTGAAACAGTTTAATTTGTTGAACTTAGTTTTAAGAATTAGGGACTAGTTGAAGCATAATCTAACTGCCAGAGACTAGGAGTGGTAGTAACTAGTCTCTCATTTATCATCCCTCATTTAACATTCCCTACCTAGCTGCCACTTGTCTTGGTGATGCTGCTGATAACTAAATTTTAATATTAATTTGGTCAAATATTATACTTACTTTTTGGGCTTATGATTATAAAGTTTGTGCTTTGACAAAAACATACATAAATAAAATTTACCTGTAAGTGTTAGTGTCGGCGCTATGACGGGAAAACTTAGTATGTAGCATATATAACTTCAACCGGATATTGAAACCAAATTGGAGCAATGCACATGGTATCAAATAGTTGTCATCAGAGGTAAATAGTTGTGAGCAAACCTCTTCCAGTCAGCAATCTTGTCAGCAAACAGCTCATAAAGTCAAAATGCTCTGCTCTTACCTGACTCAGTCTCATCCTTACCTGATCAGATTATTGTTTATCCGACTGCCTTTGCAGCAGGAAAGCGGTGCATGAAATCCCAAGCAAACTATAAGCCTAAAATTTTGGTTGTCGATGACGAACCAGACAACCTTGACTTGCTGTACCGCACCTTTTATCGCGATTATAAGGTGTTGAGGGCCGGTTCTGGCCCCGCAGCATTGGATCTACTTTCGCAAGAGGGAGATGTATCAGTAATCATCTCCGATCAGCGAATGCCGATGATGAGTGGTACTGAATTTTTGAGTTTAACAGCAACTCAGTATCCAGACATTATTCGCATCATCTTAACTGGCTACACCGATGTCGAAGATCTGGTAGAAGCGATCAATTCTGGTAAAGTATTCAAATATGTCACCAAACCGTGGGAGGCAGAAGAACTTAAAGCGGTGGTACGTCAAGCTTTGGATACTCATAATGTTCTTAAAGCCCGTACTCGTGAACTAACCCGTACACTTCGTCAGGAATCGCTGCTAAATACCGTCACCAATACGATTCGTGGTGCCTTAGATTATCGGCAAATTCTACAAACAATTGTGGATACTGTAGGCCATATGTTGGAGGTAGATGTCTGCCTCTTACGTCCATTTCAAGATAATCGATTGGTAGATGAAAGATTTATTTACCAAAAAAGACTTTCTCAAACAATAGAACAGTGGGAGCATCAGCCGCGTTCAGAGTTTGCCCCTATAGCAGATCCCCTTTGGGCGGCTTCCCTTGGAGTGTGGACAGGTGCTCAGAAAACAGAACAGCAAAGGCAGCCCCGTGTGGAAGTTCCTGCTGTTGAGGAGGCTACCGTGGAGAATGTTGACTTCTCACCCCTTGCCCCCCTCTCCCACTCCTCTTTGGCACAGACAGTTTGGGAAACGCGCGAAGTACAGGTAATTCAAGATATTGCCAGCGATGAACGCATCCAAGGTGAAACTCCCGAACTCCAAGATCGTGCTGCTGCTTTTGCTGAAGCTAATATTTGTTCTAGTTTGGTATTGCCGCTGATTTGCCGACAAGAACTGATGGCGGTGCTAGCACTGCATCAGTGTAACCAGCCCCGTGCTTGGAGTGAAGACGAGGTGCAGTTGGTGATGATGGTAGCAGATCAAGCAGCCTTGGCTTTATCTCAAGCTTATGCTTATGAGCAAGTACGTGCTCTTGCTCAACGTGAAGCCTTGATTAATACGATTACTAGTGCTATTCGCTCTAGTTTAGATCCACAAGATATCTTTGCAGCTATCACTCATCAATTAGGACAAGCTTTACAAGTTGACGGTTGTGTATTGTCTTTGTGGACACAAGAAGATGAGTTTGTTCACTGTGTAGGCTTATACGACAGTTATAAAAATTCGGACACAGAAAATTTAAAGCATACCGACTATGCTGACAATCAGAGTTTACCCTTATCACAAACACCTATAAAAGAGAATCCAATCCTACAAGAAATGTTGCGGACACAACAGCCAGTGGTAATTGGTGATATGGGGCAATGTCCTCCGCAAATTAAGGGAGCCGATTTGCCTTTGCGATTGCCAGCGCGATCGCTGATGGTAGTTCCTTTGCTTGCTGATGGCAAAACTATAGGTAGTATTACGTTGCGTGAAAGTAATAGTGTGCGACAATGGCTGCCGTTTGAGATTGAGTTAGCCAAAGCCGTAGCAGCACAAGCGGCGATCGCAGTACAGCAGTCTCACTTGTACCAAAAAACTCGCGAACAAGCTGAACGTTTGCTGGAGTTAGACAAACAAAAAACCGAATTTTTTCAAAATATCTCCCACGAATTTCGTACACCTATTACCTTAATTCAAGGGCCATTAGAATCTGCTGTAGTTTCAAAGGAGGGATTATCTTACGAACAAAGTGCGATTGCTCTGCGCAACTCCCGCCGTCTGCTGCGACTGGTTAACCAACTTCTCGATCTACAACGCTTAGATGCAGGGCGAATGCAGCCTAGTTTTCGTCCTTGCGATTTACTTGAATTTGTTAATTCAATTGTCGAGTCGTTTCGTCCTTACTGCCAGAAAAAGGGATTGCATTTAGTTACTGAAATGGCTAAATGTCCTGAAGTTTACTTGGACATGGAAAAATTCGATAAGGTAGTTTACAATCTCCTGTCCAATGCGATGAAATTTACTCCCGAAGGCGGCATTATTACTATTAAAGTGCAGCCTCAAGGTGAAAATTGTCTATTACAAGTTCAAGATACCGGTATCGGTATTCTTAAAGAACAAATACCTCTTTTATTTGAACGCTTCCGCCAAGCTGAAGGCTCAGAAAGCCGTTCCTATGAAGGTACCGGTTTGGGTTTAGCTTTAGTCAAGGAACTGGTGGAAATTCACGGCGGTAAAGTCACCGTGGAATCAGTTTATGGTGAAGGTACAATTTTTAGCATCTGGCTTATTCCCGGTAGTACTCATCTTCCTCAACAGCAGTTACTAGAAGCCTCTGTGGAAGTTAATCTCAGTCGTGCTGCTGTGGAATTGGCAGATTTAGAACTGATCGAAGAGGGGATTGGAGAAGAACAAATCATTAGCACCCAGCCTCTAACCCCTGGTTCCTCGATCCTAGTTGTAGATGACAATCCAGATCTGCGTACTTATGTATCTGGGATTTTACGTAATAGCGGCTACCAAGTGCAGACAGCTCGTAATGGCTCAGAAGGATTCCAGATTGCCAAGAAAATTTTGCCTAGTTTAATTGTTAGCGATTTAATGATGCCTGTGGTGTCAGGTTTGGAAATGATTCGGATGATCCGCAATGAAGACAAGTTGAAAGGAACACCAATCATTTTGCTGACAGCGAAAATTGATGAAGAAACTCGTATTGAGGGTGCAGAGCGTGGTGCAGATGCTTATTTAGCTAAACCATTTAATGATCGCGAACTTTTGGCAGAGGTGCGAAACCTCTTGGCTTTAAAGGAAAACGAACGAAAGGTAGTAGAGTTAAATACTTATTTGACAGAATCTGTACTTAAGCGCTTTTTGCCACCTGCTTTGGTTAAAAAAGCTGCTGCTGGAGATTTAGTTTTGGATTTACGCCCAGAACCACGTTTAATAACAGTCTTATTTAGTGATATTGTCGGTTTTACTCAGCTAGCAAATACTCTAAGATCACGGCGAGTAGCCGAGTTGCTAAATGAATATTTAGAAGCTATGACGAGAGCAGTATTTGATAATGGTGGTAGTGTGGATAAATTTATGGGAGATGCGATCTTAGCTTTGTTTGGAGCACCAGAAGAACTAACACCAAATGAACAAGTAAGGCGTGCTGTTAATACTGCTAGAGCAATGCTGCGATCGCTAGAGCATTTAAACCAACGTTGGCGAGAGCAAGGTATTTTCGATGCCACCGAACGTAAAAGTGTAGAGTTTCGTTGTGGCATTCACCAAGGTACGGCAGTGGTAGGTATGTTTGGTAGTATCGAACGTGCTGATTATACAGCCATAGGCCCTAGTGTTAATATTGCTGCTAGATTACAACAAGCTGCTGTTGCTGGTACCATACTTGTTTCTGCTGCTGTAGCAGATTATTTACAAGAAGATGAAATTATTAAAGGTAGTCCATTAGAACTAAAAGGAATAGATGAAACAGTTTTAACTTTTGCTGTGACACCAGAATTGGTGGTTAATGGTTAATAAAAAACTGGTAATTAATAATCAACTATTAAGTTAAGTCAACATAAGTAAATTAAAAACATAGGGCCCCGAGTTCTTCGATAAATCGGAGTTCTTATACCATTTCCCATTAATTACAATACATATAAATCTTGTAGAGACGTGCCATGGCATGTCTCTACAAAAAGATATGTTTCACTTTGAACCTGGTAACGAGGGTTTGTGGGCTGCCGCCTCCAGGCTGTTTTACAGCTTGGGCATAATTTCCGATAATAAATGACCGGGAACTTTTGATAAGGCAAGATTTTGTCCTTTAATTCCTAACTCATTATGAAAAGCGCGAATGGTTTTGACAATATAAGTAAATGTAGTTTGATAAGATTCTTGTTTATGAGTTAATCTGTTTAAAGCTTGTAAATGATTTTCTAATGCCGCTTCTAAATGCCGAGAACGAGAGGCTTTATCAATATTTAAAGACTGATCGGATGCTAGTTGATAATGAGCTAATCCTAAATTATTGTGAGTGGTGAATATATCGAAGCTCAAACTATCTTCGCTGAGTGAATTAGCAATAGCAATGCATTCTTCATAGGCTTTAATGCAAAGTTTGAGGAATTTTTGCCGTTCTTCTTTTGTTGTTTGCGATTGGTTTGCTAAGTTCCAGTAAGCAGTACCAAGATTATTTTGCGTAGCGGCACAGGCAGTAGGAACATTAGCAGGAGTGCGATATTTTAACGCCTCCCCATATGCTTTCACCGCCAGTCGCAAATTTTCTGTTGGATGATCGTATTGTGCTAAATTCCAGTGGGCAGTACCGATATTGTTTTGGATCATGCCATATTTGAGCGGTTCCTGTTCTGGGTGATAGTAATTTAGGGCAAGACTGTAAGCCGCGATCGCTTTGTGCAAGTTTTCTGCCGATTGAGTATGTTGCGCTAAATGCCAATAAGCAGTACCCAAATTATTTTGAGTGGCAGCATACTTCAATGGTTCCATATTGTTGGTACGGAAGCGTACTACTTCAGTATAAGCTGCGATCGCTTGTTGCCAGTTTTTGACTGGATTCTTGAAACGTGCCAAGTCACCGTAAGCTGTCCCTAAATTATTTTGCACGCGAGCGTAAGTTTCTGAGTGTGTGTCGGGCGAAATTAACTTCAAAGCTAACTGATAAAATTCAATTCCCTGTTCTATATAAGATTGCCCTTCTTCAGAATTGGGTGGTGTACGGTACAACATCCAGTACAGTGTTCCCAAATCATTTAAGATATCTGGAACGTGGGATGAGGTTTCATCATGAGTAATTGCCTCTTGATATGCAAGAATCGCTACCATAATGTTTTCTATGTTTGCCTGCCCTTGTTCGAGCCGCAGGCGATATAAATTTCCTAAGCGATGATAAGCTGCTGCAATTGTCTCTGGTAAAGCTTGTTTTGAATGTAATGCATCAATTTCTTCCAAAAGTTGCTGCGCTTGTATGCTTTCATCTCGATTTTGAGCGATCGCATGATCAGTATTATTAATTGTGGCTTGTATTAACTCCGTTAATTCCTGACTGATGTGTGTAAATTTCGGCTCTGAGCTTGTTTCACTAACACTGATTTGATGTGTTAGCTCCTCCTGCGGTGGTTCTGGCATCAATATTTCTGATCTACTTACAGGAGTTTCTGGGATTTTATCTTGATGATTGACGACTGGTGGCTGTGACTGAAAGTCAAAATCTACCTCAAAGAGAGATTCTTCCAAAACAGATTGCTCAAAACTGCCCAAATCCAAACTTTTATAACTAGATAAACGTTCTGGTGAACTTCTATTATTAGCAGTTGGTGTTGGTTCTCCAGCAAAAACAAACACACCTGTGCGGCAACGCCAAAATTGTGGTGCTGACTGCTGAATCGCATATAACCAAGGGCGCGGCACCCACAACAATAAACTAGATTCTAAAAAACGGCTTGATTCTGGACTTGATAAATGCTGTTCGGTTAATCGTAAATAATGTAAAAATAAACGCTGTATTGCTACTGGTTGCTTAGTTAGCTGCTCAACACCTACAATCTGAAAGCCTGGTATTGGTAGCGATCGTCCAGGACTATCTTTTGATGCTCCTACTATTGGTGGTGGATAATTAACTAGCCATTGATTGATCTGAGCTATGGGGTTAGGATCGCTTAAGTTCAATCGTAAAGTGACTAATCGCGGATAAGCTGGTGTACTGGCTTCTTGTATTTCTGAAGGCTGATATAGCACTTGCCCAACCGGATAAGCCAAAGTTGAATGCAAACGCGCCGCTACTTGATTTCTTATGCTTAAATCATCACATATTGCTAAAAAAATTTGTCGTCGTAAACCAAGGCTAAGGGCAAGTTTTAGGCGATGGTATACTTGCCGATTCCATACAAATTTATCTGAATGTGCTGTTTCATTCACGCTCATGGCGGCTAAAGAGCCAAAATGCAGTGTACATTCCCTTTGGGGGCATATGCAAGCAGTCTATAATTCTGATTTTGACTAAGATTTGCAAATATATTGTTATTCTGTTCAGGATAAATTAATTATTTCTGGCATCAATAATAAGTATAAAACTATACTTCTGTCTACTTCAATTGTAAAAAATAAAAAACCAGGTTCCGATAAAGTTTGGAACCTGACAGGATAGATGTAATGTCAATTAATTTATCAATAAAACTTTTACTAACTAAGATTAGAAACAGAGAAGGCAACGAAAACTAAACCACCAACCAGAACCATTGCGGCAATTCCTAAAAAGATATAATTGCGCTTTTGCTGTGACGTAGGAGGTTCTGCTTGATAAACTTTAGGTTCACGCGCAAAATTATTTAAACGGCCGCCTTCTTCAGTCGTATAGGGCATGAATCAATTCCTTACTCTTCTCATTTTTTTAATGTTACATAAATGCAACATATACTCTCACCCATCAGAGATAATTCGTTACAAAAGTTTAGGGGCTAGAAGAGGAAAAGGAGAGGATATGCCTGGAGGCGGCAGTCCACAAACCTTCGTTACCGGGTTCAGCCGGGTAACGAGAAATCTAAAATCCCCAGAACCTAATCCCCAACTCCCAAATCCCAAGTCCCTAATTCGTGACAGTGCCAGTCATAGGTGAGGAAGGGCTGGCATAATCTTTTGTTGGCATTCTACCAGCAAGATATGCTAAACGACCTGCGATCGCTGCCATATTCATTGCACGTGCCATTGCGGGTGCGTTTTTAGCTAAGGCGATCGCGCTATTAATTAATAATGCATCTGCGCCCATTTCCATCGCTTGGGCTGCTTCTGATGGCGCTCCAATCCCGGCATCTACTACTACGGGTAAGTTAGCATTCTCGATGATGATTTGAATGTTAGCCGCAGTTTTTAGCCCTTGCCCGGAACCGATGGGCGCTGCTAGGGGCATGACAGTAGCGCAGCCTACTTCTTCCAAGTGCTTTGCCAGTATGGGATCGGCGTTGATATAAGGTAGAACGGCAAAGCCTTCTTTGACTAACTGTTCTGCGGCTTGGAGAGTGCCAATTGGATCTGGCAGTAAATACTTAGAGTCGGGAATTACTTCTAATTTGACAAAATTGTTATCTTCTTGCCCAAGGAGTTTTGCCATTTCTCTTCCCAAACGGGCAACTCTGATTGCCTCATCTGCTGTTTTGCAGCCAGCAGTGTTTGGCAGCATCCAAATTTTAGTCCAATCTAGTGCTTCAGCTAAACCTTCATGTCCGGGAGCGTTGGTTTGCACACGTCTGACAGCAACAGTAACTATTTGACAGCCGCTCTCCACGACACTTTGCTGCATTTCCTCAATACTACGATATTTCCCCGTGCCTGTCATTAAGCGAGAGGTAAAAGATTTGCCAGCAATGACAAGTGGAGAATCTTGAATGGGAAGCGAATTAGTAACTAACTGTGATGGTAAGTGACTATTGGAGAGTGTAAGCATTTGGCTGGGGGTAGATGACTGAGTCTGAAAACGCGAATAGTGAAAGTGATAAAGTAGAGGATCGGCGGATTTTTGTTCCTCAATCAAATCGGCAATCAATTCCGCCGTGATGGGTGCTAGAAGAATACCATTGCGATAATGGCCAGTTGCCAAAGTTAAATTTTTACAATTACTACTTCCCAGTATTGGTAATTCATCAGGAGTAGCAGGGCGAAATCCCCACCATAATTCTTCAATTGGATAATGCTGGATTTGGGGATATAATCGAATCGCTTGTTGGAGTAAGGTTTGAATTCCGATTGGTGTATTGTAGGGCGTAAAGCCGACATCTTCGTTAGTAGCACCAATAATAATGCGGCGATCGCGTCTAGGCACAATGTAAATATCATCACCAAACAAAATACGTGTCAAAGGCAATTCTGTCACATATTCTGGCACTCGCACACTTAGCATTTGTCCTTTTTTTGGGCGCACTGGTAGGGGAAATAATTGATTTGACCAAGCACCTGCGGCTAAGATATAGTTTTCAGCACGCAACACTCCAGCATTGGTTTGTACGCCCACAACCTGTCCTTGCTGCTGCTGAAGTCCCTCTACTGTCGTTCCTTCTTTCAACTCTATGCCTAACGAGCGTACTGAACTCAGTAGAGCTTTTGCTAAAGCACGATTATCTACTTGGGCATCTTCGGGGTACCACCAACCACCGATTACTTCTTCACCCAACCCTGACTGATATTGGTTAATTGTTTCTTTGTTTAACCAATAAGCAGTCTTAGAAGACGCAAAGAAACTTTCATCTGCATTCCCCACGTCCTCTTCCAAAACTGGTGCTAAACTTCCACAAGGCCAGTAACCAGTGTTTAAACCAGTGATTTGTTCTAGTTTCTGCGTCCAGTTGGCATAAATAGAACGCGATCGCCAGCACAATTGTTGCATTGCTGGATGGGTAATTTTTTCGGTATCTGGTGCTAGCATTCCGGCTGCGGCATGAGTAGCGGCAGATTGAAAGTCGCGGCTTAAGATGGTAACTTTTGCTCCGCGCAGTTTCAGTTCAACAGCGATGGCTAAACTTATAATGCCGCCACCAATAATCAAAACATCTTTATTCATTATTCATGTAGTTAATTGTCAAGAGTTAGTAGGGGTGATGAAATTTCTGATTTCAGTGGTAGGGCAAACACAATTATCTCGTTCAAAGCACCCACAAAAAAGTTAAATAGTCAAGAGTCACTAGTGATGGTTTTTACTGCTGACTATGGACTTTTGACTAAATAACTCCTAACTCCTAACTCATCACTCATAACAGGTAACTCATAAGTGCTAACCAATGAATGGTAAGCGCTACCATAAAGCTGGAATTGGTTCGCTGCTTTGGTTTGAATTGTTGGATTGAGTGTCGTCTGTAGTGTTAACTGAGTCAGTTGTATTTTGAGCAGTTGTGGTTTCAGTTGTATTTTGAGCAGTTGTGGTTTCAGTTACTGTGTCATCAGCAGTATTACTCTGTGATGCATTACTCCTGGTGTTATTTTCAGAAGCAGTACCAGCTGCCGTACTATTAACATTGATATTAGCAGGCAAAACTCGCGATGTTTTACCTCCATTTCCCGGAGCTTGAGCGGTGTTTTGTCCACCCATTGGAAAGTTAATGCCCAGCAAGGTACCTAATAAAATTGCTAAACCTCCAGCCATCAAAATCAGTGGTGTCCATCTACCCATGTTAGTTTTTCTCCTTTTAGTATCCAGACTAGTTAAAGACCTACGCTCCAAACATCCATCAAACTTTGTAAATAAGTGGCAAACTCCCTATAACCTGAGTTTGATTAGTTCAACACAGGTTTATTGTAGGAGAATGAGGAGGTAGGGAGCGCTGCTTATGCCAGCGCCAATATGCTGTTTTCCTTTGCTTGACTTTTGAAACGTCGAATTGTACACAGCAAATGCTGATCCCTGATTGTTAATTACCTTAGCACCGCTATTGTAGAGGTCAATACTATTTTGCAGCAAAATTTTCTTCACATTGTCTCCGCGCAAGCACTCAATTTTATTTTCTTGAGCTAGTATCTTGAGCATCTTGGATGACTAAACTGGCTGTTTTTTGGATATTGACACATTGTCTTAAAGTTGTCTTTCAAGTCACAGTTTTATGACCGTAAATTCTTCGCCCCAAATTTGGATCTACGACACCACTTTACGAGACGGCACTCAGCGTGAAGGCTTATCAGTATCAATTGAAGATAAGCTACGCATAGCTAGGAGGCTGGATCAACTGGGTATTCCTTTCATAGAAGGTGGTTGGCCGGGGGCAAATCCCAAAGATGTACAATTTTTTTGGCAGTTACAAGAAGAACCACTCCAGCAAGCTGAAGTTGTAGCTTTTTGCTCGACTCGCCGTCCCCATAAAATTGCGGCATCCGAACCAATGCTGCAAGCAATCCTTGCTGCTGGTACCCATTGGGTAACTATATTTGGTAAGTCTTGGGATTTACACGTCACAGAAGGACTCAAGACTACTTTAGCAGAAAATTTGGCGATGATCCGCGATACTATTGAGTATTTGCGTGCTCAAGGACGTCGCATTATCTACGATGCGGAACACTGGTTTGATGGTTATAAACAAAATCCCAGTTATGCTCTGCAAACTTTAGAGACAGCGATCGCTGCTGGTGTAGAATGGGTTGTCTTATGTGATACAAATGGCGGCGCTTTACCCCATGAAATTACGCAAATCATTACAGATGTCATCAAGGCAATGTCTTGCGATATTCAAATCGGAATTCACACTCATAATGATTCTGATACAGCTGTTGCCAATGCTCTAGCAGCAGTTATGGCAGGAGCAAAAATGGTACAAGGTACTATAAATGGATACGGCGAACGTTGCGGCAATGCTAATCTTTGTTCGTTAATTCCCAACTTGCAGTTAAAACTTGGTTACGAATGTATAGAAGAAAACCAGCTTCTCCAACTAACTGACACTAGCCGCTTTGTCAGTGAAGTCGTAAATCTTGCTCCTGACGAACACGCACCATTTATTGGTAGATCAGCATTTGCTCACAAAGGTGGCATCCATGTATCAGCAGTGGAACGCAATCCCCTGACTTATGAACATATTCAACCAGAACAAGTAGGAAACCGTCGTCGCATCGTCATTTCTGAACAGTCTGGAGTTAGCAATGTCTTGGCGAAAGCTCGCTGTTTTGGGATTCAATTAGACAAGCACAACCCGACAACACAGCGAATTCTTGAACGTTTAAAGGAATTGGAGAGTGAAGGATACCAATTTGAAGCGGCTGAGGCAAGTTTTGAGTTGTTGATGCGCCAAGCCTTAGGAAACCGTCAGCAATTTTTTGAAATCAAGGGCTTTCAGGTTCACTGTGATTTGGTGCAGGAAGAAGAAACCACAAGCTCTCTTGCTACTGTTAAAGTTGCTGTCAATGGTAAGGATATTTTAGAAGCAGCCGAAGGAAACGGCCCAGTTGCAGCTTTGGATGCAGCTTTACGCAAAGCTTTAGTGAATTTCTATCCCCAAATAGCTGCTTTTGAACTAACAGATTATAAAGTGCGAATTCTTAACGGGCATACGGGTACATCAGCCAAAACCCGCGTCATGGTTGAGTCTGGTAATAGTCACCAACGTTGGACGACTGTTGGAGTTTCCCCAAATATTCTGGCGGCTTCCTATCAAGCAGTAGTAGAAGGACTAGAATACGGTTTGTTGCTACATTCACAAGCTGAACAGGCTGAAGCGATTATGAGGGCGTCATCCGATTTTGGATTTTAGATTTTGGATTTTGGATTGCTTACCTAGACTAAAATCGGGGGTTTGTACAATCAACAAAATTATCGCTGAAGTTAAAATTTGACTAGTTCAAGTGCTAATCCCATATATATTACGATTTAGACTCTCACACCACGTAGGGTGATTGGCAACTTTTTGCGAATTTTTAACTACCTTATGGCACAGTGGCAGAAAATTCTTAATCTTGATGCTGTGCCTTCATTAAGCACTCTCAGAGAAACTTTTCCAAGCTTGAGCAACTACTTGACTTAGCCAGCGTCGTTGCTGCCGATCTAGCACACTGTCTTCTGCTAATACTTGAGCAGTTAACTCGTCTAAGGATTGTCCTTGAGCGCGAACAATTTTGACTACACCAGCGATCGCCATAGCAACTAATTCTTCATCTACTGGCTTTTGCCGTAAGGCAATGATTTCTTGAGTGCTATCTGGAATGGGATAATTCATGGCGGAAGTTTACAGAGATAAAAAATGAACAATTATTTTGATAAACTTTTAAAATTTCTTTACCGAATTTTCATTCAATAATTAGGGCGCATTTTAGCGTAAATTTGCCCTCTTTTTAATCTGTCTTAGTGAATATCTTTGTCGGAGATGAGAAAAAACATGAAAGAGATACTTTACCTAGAAATTCCTGTCCCTGATACATCAGCTGTATGCAAATGGCTGCAAGCTAAATTTGAACCAGGAACAGGGGAAAAAATCCTGACACCAGATGGCTTTCGTCTGAGAATGATTGGAAATACAGCGAGTGAAGGGAGTATTTCGGAAAACCTGCCCAGCGAACTTTCTGTTTTTGTCTGGTCAGTGCAGCGAACAACTTATTTAAAAGTGTTTCGTTGGTCAAGTCAACCCTTACCTCAAGAAAAACAAATCCTCAAACGCCTGACTACTGACATCAGAAATCGCTTTCCGCATCACTACCCCGAACCACCAGCAATTGATTTGTCTAAGCAATCTATTTTCGAGGCACTAGCCCCCCATTACCCGTTGACTGTCAAGTACTTTCAGAAAATACCAAATGGAGAATACGATCTCAAGCGAGTTTACTGGTGGGAGCAACGCTGGCGTCAAGGTGTGCGTAATCCCCAGAAGCCACGGCAGGTGGTGTTTTCTCATCATGGGGATAGGGAGTTAGGGAATAGGAAAGAAGCAGAAGTGCAGGGGAGCAGAGGTGCAGGGGAGAAAAACTTTCCCGATACCCAATCATCAATCCCCAATTTCCAATACGATCTCATTTACATCGGTGGCGCCCTGGGTGTGATCCATGCAGCAGTAATGGCAAAACTTGGTTATAAAGTTTTACTAGTGGAACGATTACCTTTTGGGCGGATGAATCGGGAATGGAATATTTCCCGCGATGAAATTCAAAGCTTGATCAACTTGGGTTTGCTTACTCCTGCCGAAGTCGAATCGATTATTGCGCGGGAGTACAAAGACGGATTTAATAAATTTTTTGATGCTTATGTTCCCCAAAACCTCAAAGCACCCATATTGCACACTCCCACAGTCTTAAATTTAGGTTTAGATTCCGAGAAATTACTACTTCTATGTGGACAAAAGCTACGATTAGCAGGTGGTGAAATTTGGGATGAAACAGAGTTTATTAAAGCTGATATTTATACCTCGGAAGTTATTGTCACCGTTCAAAACTTAAGCGATCGCTTAAGTAAGCAAGTTAGTGGACGAGTGCTGGTAGATGCGATGGGAACTGCCTCGCCAATCGCCTGGCAGTTAAATGGAGGTCGTGCTTTTGACAGTGTTTGTCCGACGGTGGGGGCGGTAATTGAGCGTGGATTTGAACCAGGAGTGTGGGATTCTCAGTACGGGGATGTTTTAAATAGTCACGGTGATATTTCTAGGGGTAGACAGCTAATTTGGGAATTATTCCCAGGAGCAGATCAAGAATTAACAATTTATTTGTTTCACTATCATGAAGTCAATTCCAAAAATCCCGGTTCCCTATTGGAAATGTACGAAGACTTTTTCACAATTTTGCCTGAGTATCGGCGCTGCGATGTAGACAAATTGGTGTGGAAAAAGGCGACATTTGGTTATATTCCAGGACATTTTAGTGTTGATAGTCGCGATCGCACAGTTGCATTCGATAGGTTAATTGCCATTGGTGATGCAGCATCACTCCAGTCTCCCCTAGTTTTCACAGGTTTTGGTTCCCTAGTTCGCAATTTAGAACGCCTCACCACTCTTTTGGATGTTGCCCTCAAACACAACCTACTTTCTGTACGACACCTCAACCGAATTCGGGCTTTTCAAAATAATATTGCTGTGACTTGGATGTTTTCTAAAGGCATGATGGTTCCAACTGGAAAAAATTTACCCCCAGAGCGCATCAATGCTATGCTCAATAACTTTTTTGGATTATTAGCAGACGAATCACAAAAAGTCGCAGATGATTTTATTAAAGATAGATTTGATTGGTTGACTTTTAATCGCCTGGCACTGAAAGCAGCTCGCAAAAACCCCGCTTTACTACTATGGATTTGGGAATTAGCTGGAGCTAAGGATTTACTGAGGTGGACAAGTAACTATTTTGACTTTACTCGTCATTCTCTAGCTATTAGCCTGTTCAGTGGATGGTTGCCAAATTTACTGCGCAAATTCCGCCCTTGGCTGGAATCTCGTTATCCAGCATTGTGGTTGCAACTATTAGCAATCAACTATAGTCTATTTGCAGGTAAAGGTCACCCTGATTGCAAAGTAGTACCAATTAGTACCGAACCAAAACTTCAAAAGTCAATTGTTAATTAAGTAAGAGTTGATCAACACAACAATAAGGGCAATCAGATTCATTATTTTTTCAAAACATAAAATTAAAAGTTGAAACCCCTAAACTCTTTTATAGGGTTTCTCTTGTGCTAGCTAAACGACGCCTAACGGCGAAAAAGTCTGGTGTGTCTACTGCTGCCTTCTGCCTTCTGACTTCTCATTATTTGGGCGAAAATTCGGCAGTTCCACTGATGCCAAAGACTTTCGCCCTTTGGGTGGACGTTGGGGATAAAGTAATGGAGAAGGTGAATGAGAATGGGTGGAGTCGTCAGTCATTGGTTGTTGAGGCACAGATGTTTCTGGTGAATCTTGGGGAAACAACTGTGAAGTTTCTATCCAATCATCCAGATCGTCTTCAGAATTAGTGTCAGGGCTGGTAATGTTATTATTTACTGATTCTTCAGCATCATCACAGGGTGTAGCAAAACTTTCTGTTTGTGCCAAAACTTCATCACTCTTTTCCACATCTACTTCTACACCTTCTGCTGCCATAGGCTGTGGTGAAGTAGATGCAGGTTGAGCAGTAAAAAATGTTTGGAATAGGTTATTTAGTTGTTCTTCTAGGTTTGGCTGCTCTGAAGATGAGGCTGTTGCTGATGGATGAGAACTATTGATTTCTGGCTCAATATTTGGTTGGTTCGCTGCAAGCGGAGCTTGATCACCTAATTTATCTGTAGCTGATGATTGAATGGGAGTAGGATTTTCCTGAATAGATTTATCTTTAGCTGATGACGGAATAGAAGTGGTAGGATTTTCCCATTGATGGGTTGGTGAGTTCAATTCCTGCCATACTTTGTTTGGTTCATCCTCAAATGATTCTGATTCTGCTGACCAAGGTCGAATCGGTCTTTGATTGGAGAAAATAGAGTTAGCTTGCTTAGAGTGGGTGGTGTGTCTATTACTTACACTGCTTTGAGCATTATCCTCTAGTGAATCATAACTTGGGACTGTTGTGTCTAAACACTTTTCCAAAGCTGCTTTAAATTGTAGGGTTTGGCGTTGCTGCCGCATTAGCCGAGAACGCAACTCTCGACAAGAATTTTCTGATTGTAATAGCTGGTGAGACTGTTCGTTATGTTTAGTTTGAAGTAAGGCACATTCCCGCTCTAGTTGAGCAAGGCGATTTTGACTAATTTCTAGCTGCCCTTTGCAACTTTCAATGAAAATTTCTTGAGTTTGAACTGTAGAGACGGCAGTTTCTAATTGCTGAAACAGCGACTTAATTTGCTCTTGGGTGGCAGCAAGTTCTTGAGCTTGTTGCTTGAGCATTGTTTCTGCAATAGTTGAACGCTTTGTCTGTAACTGCAAAGTTTCTTCTGACTCAGCTAAGGCTGCTTTCAAATGTTCTACTTGTTCGTACAATTCATTGTTGGCAGAACGTAATTCCTCATTCAATGCTAGCAGTTGCTGAAATTCGGCACCTACTAGTTCTTGTTGTTGTTGATCGGGTTCGGCAACCCAATCTTGCTCAGATTCTATCTGCTCAAATGGCAGTTGATTTAATTCCAAGACGCGATCGCTCGCTATGTGTGTGTCTACAACAGATAAAGAGCTAGGGTGTGGAAGTAATTCTTCGGTTGTAGACGAGCGATCAGATTCCGACTCGTCAACTACCTCTGCTTGAGATTGCTGCTCTTGTGCTGGTGCTAGCAGTGGTAAGTACGATATTGTCTTGTTTGTAGGATGCCCAACGAAATCAAAAGGACAATTGGTTTGTTGCGATTGTGCCACATTGGCAGGATTTAGGGGTTTAAGAAAATTCCCGTTATTTGGGGTGTCTGCTTCATTCATCACTGTTCACCCACCAGCTTCAAACTAATTGATTGGAGAATCCAAGAGCACGACTGAGTTGTCAGTGCTTTGTTGTCAAAATCTACTTTAGAAGGCAAGTTCGCCTGCTCCCCAGTAAGAGTTATCTTAATTAAATTAGTTATAACTTTCTCTCACCACGACCAGCAAAAAAACAAAATTTGACAGTCCTGCCATTTTTGATTATTTCACAAGTGCTAATTCCAAAATGTGGGTGATTAGGAGAATCAGCGAATAATCACTATTCTCAATTATTAAGGAAGCCAACGGGGATGAAATCCAACTAAAGGAAGTTGTTCTGGTTTCAATTCTGTAGCCTCCTGAGTATCGATCATAGGTAGTAGGGGCATTAACCACAAGCTACTGGTAGTAATTACTTCCCCATCCTCTGTGGTTAGCACTTGGGCATCTGGTGATGTCACAGGAGTTGTCTGCGGCACTACTTGGTCAAATAATAGCCCCAAACCATCAGGAGATAAACTCATTTTCACGTTTCGCTGATCGGGCGGTAGTACTAACAACGGTTTCTGCTTGCCTGTTTTGAGATCGATTGCTACTAAATATGGCTGTTCTTGATAATATTCTCCTGGTAGTAGCTGTGTGAGCAAACAGTAAAGAGTTGGAGAAGCCGTATCAAATTGGCAGTTGACTATTGAACCTTTGGTAGTTAACAGTTTTTTCTGGACACCTTGGTTGGTTACTAAAAACAAGTCTCGCGTATAATCTGTATTAAACTTAACCATTGCAGCTTGGGAACCATCCGGTGAAAAAGCTTGTACTAATCCAAACTGCGGGAAAAAATCTAGGGGTTTTGTACCATCTGCCTGGAGGGGTAAAATTGCTGTTCCCTGCCCTTGAGCAACTGCTACAGCTTTACTATCTGGTGTAATCATAAAGTCTCCTCCCGGTTGGCTTTGCAAGCGTTGCGGGGCATTTTTTACAGAATTGTCTCCATTTGCTGGAATAAACCACAAGCCAAAGTCGTTAGGATTATTTTTATTTCCCCGTTGAACAACAATAGTTTGTCCATCGGGTGATAAGTCAAATTTTAAGTTTTGATATTCTTTATTATCTAAAATTAAATCAACTTTACTGGCGGATTCTGCATTTTGATGATGTGGTGCAGCAAAACCAGTAGTTACTTTATATAATTGAGCCGACAATATATCTTGGTTGTTAGCAGGGCGAGCAGAAAATAAAATTTTCTCTCCATCTGGAAATGGCTGAAAGTCCAATACAACCAAGTCTTTGGGAGTAAGTATCTTTTTTTGCTCTTGTGTCAAGTTGTAGAGAACTAATCTGCCTTGATCTTCTTGCTCTGCTCCGATATAAAGAAGAATGCGATCGCGGGTGCTAAAAGTGGTGCTAAAAGGTTGCATCACACTTTTTTTTCCACCTTGAGCAGCAAATTTATCCTTCGCGTCTTTTAGCTGTACTTTATAAGTTGTTCCATAGGGTGCTGGGGTAATGAAGGTATAACCCATACGTCGCCCAGCCCAACTGATTGTACCTGCTAGCGGAGGCTCAATTTTCAAATTTTCCTCTACGCTTTTAGTGTCCATCGGACGGCTAAAGGTGAGGATAAAAGTTTTATATTCTGCCCCAATTTTTTTATCTTGGGAAGTATCATTCGTTGATATGTCTCTTTCTTCTAAGTGAATATGCTTCCAAGTAAATTCTCTGACATTAGCTTTAACTGCATCACCTTGCAATATTAATAGCCCAATGAGCAAAATTAACAGCAACATCAGGGCGATCGCCACCCGATCTAGAGGTTGGAAAAATGCTTTTTTAGTAGTCATTGGCAAATAGGTTGATTGATAGTAGTTAGTCGATAGTAGGGGCGGGTTTATGAAGATAAGTTGTCGGTTGGAACCGAAAGTGACTCTACAAAACCCGCCCGTACAGTAGTTAATAGTTTCTTTACCACTAACTAATAACTAATAACTATAGGGATTTTTAGGTTGAGGAATTTTTTTGAGCGAGTTAGCAACAATTGTCAGTTGACGTTTACCTGCTAGTGTTTCTGTAGCCATTTGTCCTTCTACTTCCAACCAAGTATCAGGGGGGTATTGTTCGCGATTTTCTGACAATTTGACAGGTAATCCTACGGGATAAGCATCTGCTGCACAACAAGTCAAAACAAATCGTGCTAATAATAAATGTTCTTCTCCAAGCTGTGGTGGGTGAATTACAAATCCCTGTACCTTAACTCTATTACCTTGATATCTATCTGGTTCTGGATAAACATTCAGCATTCGCACCCAATCTACTAGCGATCGCTCTTCAGGAGGAACAGCAGCACGAAACGCTTGGGGTTTGACGCGGGTTGAACCTAATAACTCACTCAAATCTCTTTGCAGTGCTTTGTCACTAGCAAATACTTGGGGTGTAATTATGAAGCCCAAAATAGCTGATGTTAATAGGAAAGCACTACCCCAGCCTGGCGGAAACAAAGTTATATGTTGGACATTAGTACTTGCTTCTCGACGAGACAGGAGTAATAGTTCTTTGGCTCGGAAAATACTGATTATTAGTAAGCATAAAGCAGCTACTATTACTAAGCCAAAAAAATTTGGATGAATCAACAAATTCAGCTTGTTAGTTAACCAATATTTCAACAGTAAAACACCCCAGGCTGTAATGGCGAAAACATCTAGCCAGGAAAGTAACCTGTTAATAATTCTATTTTTACGATTCTGATTATTAGTCATTGGTTATTTGTTTTTTGTCACTAGTCAAAAACGAACAAAAAACGAAGGACAAGTTAAAAGATGTACAAATTAAGTGTAAGAGTGAACAAGAATGTCAATAGTGCTGGTAAAGCAAATAAGTAAAAGATAGCTTGGGGTTTAAATATTGATAACAAAAGACCAACAGCTTTAATATCAATCATTGGGCCAAATACCAGAAATGCTAATAGGGAACCACTGGTAAAGGTTGAGGCAAATGACAGAGCAAAAAAGGAATCGACGGTAGAACAAATTGATACTACTGCTGCTAATACCAACATAGCTGTAATAGAACTAACTGGCCCTGCACCTAGACTGAGAATTAACTCACGGGGGGCTAGCACTTGAATAGCCGCTGCGATCGCACTACCGATTACTAGTACTCCCCCTAACTCCCGCAGTTCTTGAATAGTATTTTCCATTACTAGGCGAAGTTTCGCTGCTAAGGGTTTATCGTAACTAGAAGCTGTGGCTTCAGCAGCAGTTTCTAAACGCACGGTTTGCCCTGCTCCCAATAGATATGTGCCTGACTGTAATAGGGCAGATGTGCCTACTTGCTGCTGCATTTGATAATTTTTAGAGCCACGTTGTGATTGTGTTCTTAAGGCTGGGTTAAATTTTAAATAACGCGCGATCGTTGGTTGAACAAAAGGAGTTAAGTCTTTTTGAAAGCTAAAGACAAAGGCAACAATAGTGGCGATTAATAGGGAAAACACTACACGTAATACTACTATTTCTGGCTGATCGTGAAATGCTGTCCAAGTTGCCCATATGACAATTGGGTTAATTGTGGGTGCTGCTAGCAAAAAGCCAATTGCCACTGGAGTCGGCACTCCCTGTATCAATAACCGCCGTGCTACTGGCACGTTACCACACTCGCATACAGGGAACAAAAAGCCTACCATACTGCCAACTAATGCACCCATAAGTGGGTTCTTTGGCATTTTGTCTGCCAATTTGCGCTCATCAACAAAAAATAGCAGCAAACTGGAGAAAAACACTCCTAGCAGTAGAAAAGGCATCGCCTCGACTAGCAGACTCAGAAATAGCGTAAAACCATTGTTAAATTGATTCATGGGCGTCGCTGTCAAAAGCGGTTTTGAATTTTAAGGTTCTGCCAAGTCATTCTATCGGAATGGAGATCGTAAACAAGTGCAGATAATTAAAGTTCCATTAAACTATCGGTAAATACTCGGTTTGTCAGATAACCATTAAAAGCTTGCAAACCACTACTAATCATGGATACTTTATTTTAATTCAGCTATATTTATCAATGAATCTTATACATAGATAGCGAAAGTTCAAAAATGGTTCCTATTTCAGACTTTAGTACCTCTTCTATATTGATTACTTTTTCTTATATTTATCTTAAAGTTACTCAATCTGAAATGTTTTGAGTTTTCACTACAAAAATTTTCAAACTGCAATACCAAAATGGAAAAAATCATAGTAGGTGGAATAATATTTGTATTAATAATTACAAATTAGTATTGAATTTTCTTAAGTGTAAACAATAATTAAGATTAATTACCCAAAATCAAATATTTACACTTTCTAGTAAAAAATGTACTACTTGTTAAGTAATAATACTTAGGTATTTTAATTCATGATTCTCTATTTTTCAATAATCAATAGAGACAGAGGCTAAAATGTTAGCTTATTGTTTGTCAAGATTATTAAGAAATAGGGTGCTCAATGACACAAAAGTTTCGTCCAGATATATCACCACCATTTTTGTCTGGTGGTAGCGATCGCGATCTAAATTTACAATCTACTCTCCAGGAATTACAGCTTTATAAATTTCAAGTGGAAACTAGCACCACAGCAGCAGAGGTGGCGAGAGTATTTGAAAAATACCCACTTTTGCCGGGAGTAGTTTTAGTAGAAGAGGGAAATTACATTGGCATGATTTCGCGGCGGAGATTGCTGGAATTATTTATTCGTCCTTACGGGCAAGAGTTATTTTTTCAGCAACCACTAGCTATTTTTTACAGCTATGTGCGTACACCAGTTCTATTGCTTGCTGATAGTACATCGATTTTGGCAGCTATGCAATTAGCAATGAGGCGATCGCCTGAATTGATGGCAGAACCAGTAGTTGTAAAAACAGAATCTGATATTTACTTTTTATTAGATGTGCAGGAATTAAATATTGCTTGCTGGCAAATTCGAGGCATAGAAACTCAGGTACGTTATGAACGCAGCCAAGTCCAAATGATTCAGAATGATAAGATGGCAAGTCTAGGGCGATTAGTAGATGGAATTGCCCATGAAATTTTAGATCCGGTAGGATTTATTTGGGGTAACTTAACTTATATATCCAAATACAGCCAAGATCTGCTTAAATTAATAGCAGTTTATGAAAAAACATCTCCTGAACCTACTAAAGAAATTATTCATTTTAAAGAGGAGATTGAATTTGATTTTATTGAACAAGATCTATCAAAAGTACTTACTAGTATATATACTGGTGCAGAAAGATTAAAAAAACTTGTCACCAGTTTACAAAATTTTTGTCATATCGATGAAGTTTATCCCAAGCCAGCAGATTTACACAGATGTATAGATAATATTTTACTACTAATAAATAGCCGGATTAAAAAAGAAATTCAAGTTATTACAAACTATGGTCATCTTCCACCTGTATATTGTTTTGTTGGTCAACTTCACCAAGTTTTTATGAATATTTTGAGCCAAGCTGTAGATGTTTTACTTGATGAAGCAGTAAGGCTTCAACTTAATCAGGCTCCAGATGGAAAAGTTGAAACTCCTCGCATTGAAATTAAAACATCAGTTATTTCTCAACCATCTCATAACTCACAAATACCCGATTCTCGCTGGGTTTCAATTCGTATCACTGATAATGGCCCTGGTATGTCCAAAGAGTTTCAACAGCAAATAATTGAATCTTTTTCTGTAGAAAAAAGGGCTGATAAAGAAACTAGTTTAGCAGTAAGTTATAGAATTGTCACAGCAAGACATGGCGGTAAATTTAATTTACGCTCAGAAGTTGGTATAGGCACTGAATTTGAAATTTTATTACCTTTGGTATGAGGTCAAAAGGTACTGGGTACTGGCGATTAGGGACTAGGAAGAAGAGGAATTTAACCTGGTAACGAGAACTACTCCCTGTCCCCTGTCACCTTTCCCCTTACCTAATTGATGTACGTTCAAACCATTCCTGATATTTTTGTCTGTTTTCCTCATCTTCAACAGAAATAGTTACTCTTACTTTCTTGCAACCATGATTTTTTTCCAAGGCGATCGCATTTAAAAGTAAACTAGCAATTTTGGGCGAATTAAAATCACCACTCACAGTCAAATTACCATCAAGAATGCTAACAGTTGCTTGCTCTAACTCTGTTAATTCAACACTTGAAAGTTCCTCTTGACTTAAATTAATCTCAGCGAGTTGTTTATGTTCGGGGCTTACTTGTTCAACAATAAGCTTTTCGTATCTAACTGGAATTTGTACTATGCGAGTTTCAATTTCTTTGCGAACAATTACATCACCAACTTTCCGTTTGTTTCGGTCAACAATTATTCTTTCACCTAGCAAACGAATAATCTCTTCTTCAGTAATATTTTCTGAAACTCCAGAATCTAAAGTCGGGTTTTGAACCTGTGAATGAATAATTTCAGTAGTATTAGCTTGCTCTAACTTTTGAGTACCGTCGGCTATTTCGGATTGGTAATATTCTGGCATATGCTCTAACTGTGATTGTTCTATGTCTAGAAACACCGATTTTGTAGCTACGTCGATTCTTTTAATTAGCTTACTAGATAATAAAAAGTAGTGGTGATTTTCTTGTATAGGCTTTGTATCTCCTTCTTGATGCTCATAAATTTGAGAAACCATCAAATTCAGTTGATGATGAAAATCAAGAATTAAATCTTTTACCCTCCCTATAAGTTTACCTTGCTTATCTAATACTGCAAAATTTCGGATTCTTCTAATTAAGTTATTAAGCAAGGTATTAATATGTTCTTTATTGGGAGTAGTAGAGTTAGAAAACATAATCTTTATCTTATAAAATGTTTACTTATCAAGTATTTAAGTTATAACTTAGCATTCAAAATCCTCCGAATTCCTTTTGAAACTTTTTTAGACAGCTTTCTAGGTTCTATATATATTTGTATATTACTATTTGTAGTACAAGTAAAGCTGTTAATTACGCTCTACTTGTACTAATTTAAATCGGTGAAAGATTTTGAGTCTATAGCCCAAAGTGAATATTTAATGGGCTATAGACTACTAACTAAAGCAGCCTGATTCTATTATCTATCACGCTCGTCTATCGGCAAATTAGGAGCGTTGATATCCAATTCTTCCCGACGAACTGTTTCTTGAGCCTCAACAGTATCTTGCTCTACTTCTTTTCTAACTCTGACTTCTTCACGTACTACAGCTTCTTTGCGAATATCAGGAGTTTCTTCGTAGATATCCACACGAGCAACTTCACCTTCGCGGAAGTTAGCTTCACCGGGAGCAACTGCTCTACCTGCATCTTGTGGTGTTACGCGCTCAACAACTACTCGCTCTTTCTCTACTGGAACTGCAACTCGTGCTGTTTCAGTTTCAACGCGCTTACCAACAGCAACTTCCCCAACTTTACGACGTTGTTTGTTGGCGATTAACCGCTCTTCGTATAGTCTGAGAGTTTGGTGATTTTGCTCATTCATCTCAAACAAAGATGGTTCCCGCTCGTATGTGTAGCTGTCGCGCTCATAAGTGGGAGTAGCAGCAGAAGTATAAGCTGTAGATGCAGTAGGACTTTCAAGAGGGGCTGATGCTTCTAGAGGAGCGGATCTATCTACTGCTGGAGAGGTACGATATACACCACGTACCCGTTCTTCGTAGTCGTAATCAACGGTTTGTAGCTCGTCGTATTCAGGTAGATTGTCTGCTTGTTCTCTTGTCATACCAATGGCATATACGCGATCAGCAGCACGATCTACGCGGGAACGTCCAACTGGTAATAACACTTTCTTACCAAAAATCCAAAAGCCCATATCCACTACCATATAGCGGAAACGGCCGTTCTCGTCTACTAAGACGTCGCTAACAGTACCAATCTTCTCATCACTACCTTGTGCATAGACACCCATTCCTTTGATGTCATTGCCTTCAAAGCTATCTTTATAATCGGGATCAAAATCTGTGAGTTTGTAAAGAGCCATGCTGATTCTCCCAAACGGTTTTATCTTGTTAATACTAGACTAAGCAAATCTTAAAACTTACCCATCTTTCTAACGAAGGAGTTAGTTGTTTATAGATATAATCTATTGGCATATCTTTGATATTTTCAGCATAGTCTATATAAAATCTAATGATTATTATAGTTTTATTAACTATGAATTATCTGTTATTTGATCATAAAAAACAGGCAGAAATAAATAATTTATCTGCCTGTATAAATAAAGGAAATATAGAAAAGAGGTTCTAATTTTTTACTTACTTAATTAGAACAAATAAGGTTAAATTGTGTCAATTCTATTTGCATTAGTCTCATCTATCGGTAAATCACCTTCGGTCTTAATATCTAATTCTTCACGACGAATTGTTTCTTGAGCTTCAACAGTATCTCTATCTACTACTTTTTTAACACGAACTTCTTCACGTACAAATGCTTCTTTATGTATTTCAGGTGTTTCTTCATAAATTTCTATGCGTGCTACTTCTCCTTCTTGGAATTGAAGCTCGCTTGGATTAACTACTGTTTCTCCTGCTGTGGGAGTAACTCGTTCAATTACAACTCGCTCTCTTTCAATAGGTATGGAAACTTGGGCAGTTTCGGTTTCTATGTGTTTGCCAACAGCTACCTCTCCAGTTTTGACACGATTTTTGTTAGCAATTAACCGTTCCTCATATAATTTAATAGTTTGATGTTTCTGTTCACTCAAATTGTATAAATCTGCGTCTTGTTGATAAGTATAAGAATCGCGATCATAATTGAGATTAGTTCCTAAAGGACGATAAGCTCTGCGTACCTGTTCTTCATAATCGTAATCAACAACCATGTTGTCTCTGTATTCAGGTAACTGCATTACTTGCTCTCTACTCAGACCATCTACAGTAACGCGCCCGGCATTATAATCTATATGGGAAAGGCCGATTGGTAGTAATATTCTTTTGCTAGTAACATCTACTTCACTATCAATTACTAAATAGCGAAAACGTCCATCTGCATCGACTAATGTATCAATGACTGTGCCAATTTTATTTCCTCCTTGAGTATAGAGAGGCAAACCTTGGATATCGTCGCCACTAAAAGTTTCGCGGTAGTTAGGGTCAAAGTCTGCGAGTTTGTAGAGAGGCATAGAACTATTACCAAATTTTTTAAAGAACTTCATACCTTAACTAGCTTAAAAATTCATTTGCTTGTTTTCCTCTCGCTAGCGAGTGAAATTCCTTAATTACTCAGTATTCCATAGTTATATATCTCAAGATCCTATATTCTTGAGTTTGAATCGAATAGCTCTCCTCCAGACGCGATTAATCGCTTAGATACTATTTTTTTTGATTAAAATCATTTTTATTAATAAAATCTATCTGTGGTTATACTATATTCACGAAAAGGCTGATATGGATGTACCCCACCGCCTACGGCACCTCCCCTTACTAAGGGGAGGTTGGGAGGGGTTGAATATGAATCACTCAAAAAGTGAAATGGTATTAGAAGATTCAAGCATTTATTGTTTACACACTCTAATCTCGCCACATTAATTTTGGTGTAGATTTTCAGTCACTGATTTTTTCAAATTCACACTTAAGTAATGTCAAATCACCCTTGGTTAACCCTGGCGCAAAAATACCGAGTGATCGCTGTGATTCGCGCTTCAAATCTAGAGCTTGGACACCAAATGGCTTTGGCTGTAGCATCTGGGGGAATGCATTTAATCGAAATTACTTGGAATAGTGCCAATGCCGGTGAGTTAATCTGTAAACTCCGCTTAGAATTACCTGATTGTTTGATTGGCACAGGAACACTGTTAAATTTGCAACATATGCATCAAGCAATTTCTGCCGGAGCGCAATTTCTATTCACACCTCACGTTGACAGGGCTATGATTCAAGTTGCGCTTGAGCAAAATCTACCTATGATCCCAGGGGCGCTTTCTCCCACCGAAATTGTGAGCGCGTGGCATTATGGCGCAACCTGTGTCAAAGTATTTCCCGTGCAAGCAGTAGGAGGGGCAAAGTATATAAAAAGTTTACAAGGGCCATTAGGGCATATTCCTTTGATTCCTACTGGTGGCGTCACATTAGCAAATGCAAGAGAATTTTTACAAGCGGGAGCGATCGCTGTGGGTTTAAGTGGTGAGTTGTTTCCCAAACAGTTTGTAGAAGTTGGAGATTGGCAAGGAATCTCTAGGCAGGCGAAAATCTTGATGGCTTCACTGGGGGTGTAGCCACACAAATAAAGACTGCGGAGGCAGCCTGTAAGGATTTTATTTGTCTAGCCCCAGGCTGGAAGCCTGTGGGCTTTATTTTTGATCTTGAAAATGGGAACTCTATGAATGAAGAGTACTTGATGCATTCATAGAGAGAAAACCATGCTGAGTAGAAGGCAGAAGGCAGTAGACAGAGGAGCCACTGCGCCCTTGGAGGTTCCCCGGAGGCGGAGCAACTCCTGCTCCGCTCCGTTGTAGCAAGTGGCGTGGCAGAAAAAAAGAAAGTTTTTTCATTCATGACGTCTACTTAGCGACTTTAAAGATTCCAAACTACGAATAAAACAAGGATGATACCAAATTGGCATAGGAAAACTTTTAATCCAAAATCCAAAATTGGTATGACTGGCTCTGCTGCTCCTATTTGCCATTCTGTGCATTTTGACAATTATGAATCTGGACAACTGCTATAGGATGAGATGAGAAAACTCATGCCTGTTGCAGCAATCGAGTCAAAATCTGAGCGAAAAAACTCAAATTTTCCCAAAAATTTGTCATTTTGGTGTAACAGTTATGAAAAATCTACTTTCCCTGAATTGGGTGCGTTGCTCAAAAACACTCCTCGCTAGTGTGGCATTATCTATAAGTCTTTTTGGCACCAGT
The DNA here is from genome assembly GCF_030381805.1 of Chlorogloeopsis sp. ULAP01. Classification (NCBI taxonomy): domain Bacteria; kingdom Bacillati; phylum Cyanobacteriota; class Cyanophyceae; order Nostocales; family Chlorogloeopsidaceae; genus Chlorogloeopsis; species Chlorogloeopsis sp. ULAP01. The sequence goes on along the minus strand of NZ_JAUDRH010000003.1, from coordinate 244,843 downwards.
TCACAGGAGATATGGGCGCAATCTAAACCTCAGGTGATTAGACAAGCGATCGCCAATCTCCAAGAAACTGAAAAACGCTGGATCCAAATCAACCTGTCACAACAAAAATTAATTGCTTGGGAAGGGAAAAAACCTGTTTTTGCAGTCATTGTCTCCACAGGTAAAAAATCTACTCCCACTCGTACTGGTGTTTTTCAAATCCAAACTAAACTCAGGAAAACTCGGATGCGCGGTAGAGATTATGACGTTCCTAACGTTCCATATACGATGTTTTATCAAGGAAACTATGCTATTCACGGAGCATACTGGCATCGAAGATTTGGCACACCTGTTAGTCACGGCTGTGTGAATGTTGCACCCAATCACGCTAAATGGCTATTTGATTGGGCATCGATAGGTACACCAGTGGTTGTTCATCGATAGTTGAGAATATTGGTTTGCGATCGCACTAAAGCTAGAAAGTAATACACAAATGGCAAACTTGGTTGGTAGCAGTTGGGTTGGTTGGTTAGGAGCTTTGTTTGCGTCTGCGGGATTGGTATTGGGAACTTCTTTTACTCTTTTAAATTCCCGCATTTCTGTGTCTCACTTTTCCTATCGCTCATTCAACCCTGACTACTTCAGTCAACCCGAAACAGTAAAGCAAGTAAAACCCCGCAAGAAAATTGTAATTGATTTATCCGAGCAACGCTTATATGCATGGGAAGACAATAAACTTGTTCATTCTATAAGAGTTTCAACTGGAAAGCGCTCAACTCCTACAAAAAAAGGTAACTTTCTCATTAGCACTAAATATCGCTCTGCCAGAATGCGAGGGCCGGGCTACGATATTCCTAATGTTCCTTATACTATGTATTTTTTTCGGGGCTATGCTATTCATGGCGCTTTTTGGCATAACCGATTTGGTACTCCCGTTAGCCACGGTTGTGTCAATTTACCAGTAAAGGAAGCTCGCAAAATTTTCAATTGGGCTGAGATTGGTACTTTGGTAGTGGTGCGTAAGTAGAGAGTAAAGTGACAAACAAGATCCCCGACTTTTCAAAAAAGTCGGGGATTTGTATCTTTCATCTTCTAAGTAGCCGTCATGAATGAAAAAAACTTTTTCCTTCTGCCCCCTGCCTTCAACTTAACTTAATTGCGCTACCAGTTGATTCTCCAGTAGAGTTTCATTCGTCAATAAATCCTCGACTGTAATTCGCAAAAAGCGCTGATCGTCAACCAAAAACCGAATTTTAATCCGATCGCTTCCCGGAAATCCTGGTGGTGTAAGGTTTGCAATTGTTCTTGCTCCATCTTTATCATTTAGGGGTTTAACGGTGGTAACACCACTATCAAGACGGCGAGTAATTAGGCGATCGCCATCAAAATAAACTTCCGTACTGCCTGTATCTGCTCCCAATTCGCCCATAATTAATTCAATGCTAGGCTGATTTTCTAAAGAAGCACCCAAGACTAACTCTACTGGCTGAGTCATCGGGTAAGGCTGCCCCTCTTTAATAATCGGATGCCAACCGTGACGATAATTGCGCTTATCCCAATAGCGGATGCCGTAGCTGTGGTAGAGAAAATCTTTGATTTCTACACCTTGAACTATCTGTAAGGCACCTTGGGCGATCGCTTCAAACGGTCGTTCACAGCGAATTTTATCTGGTTTAAAATATTGCTTGATCCATGTCTGCACTGCTGGTATTTGTACGGTACCACCAACTAAAAGCACAGCATTAATATCTGCTACTTCGATGCCTTGACGTCGTGCTTGCTGCAACAGCTGAGTCATTGAGTCATCAAGTCGCTCAAAAAACGCGTGTTCTTTGAGGATACTCTCCAAAGTATCGCGATTTAATTCTAGTTCATAACTTTCAAAAGTTTCATCATTGAAATAAACTTCACTGGCTTGGGTTTGGTTTGATAATTGAATTTTGACTTTTTCTGCTAGCCGCATTGTCAAGGGGCTGACTGTCAAACCTTGAGTTTGGGCAAAGTAATCAACTATCCAATTGTCGATATCAGAACCACCCAAATTTTGTCCGGCTTTTGCTAACACACGGGCAGTTTTTACCTTTTGCTTAGAGGTTTGAGCTAGAGATTTATTTCCCCATTTCAGTAAAAATCCGACGGGTTTACTAGCTACTTGCACGCTGCGATCCAACCTGACTAGGGATAAATCGAGTGTTCCACCACCAAAGTCAACCACCAACAAAACTTCTTTGTCTGCCATGCCGTAACCCAAAGCTGCGGCTGTGGGTTCATCCAGGATTCGCACCTGCTCTACAGGTAGTGCTTGACAAACTTTGCCCAACCAGTAACGATAAGCTTCAAAACTATCTACGGGTACAGTTAATATCAGAGATTCTACACCACCTTGCATCGGTGCTAATTCTTCAATCACTCGGTTGAGAAACCATTGCCCGACTTGTTCAAAAGTAACTATTTGCCCATCTAATTCGGGTAAAAAACCTTGGATATCTGTGCCAATACCACGTTTGAAAGTACGGAAAAATCGCGGATCGTTTTTTAAATCCAAACCGCGATCGCGTACTTGTTGCCCTACCAAAACTTTTGCTTTGGCGGCATCTTCTACATACACCAAGCTGGGAATTAGGGGCGGATTGAGACTTTGTTGAACTGATAAACCAGCTAAATTGAGAGTTTCTGGTTCTTGGGTAACAGGATTCCAACGAGCAATAACTGTATTGCTTGTACCAAAATCGATTGCGATCGCCATATCTTAAATTTCGCGCTTTTATTGCAAAAACGCAAACAGTTACTCTATGAAAGATTATTCTGCATTAGCCACCACGATCGCAAATGGTTAACAGCTTCTTCTTTCTGCTTGGCTTCCACTTCGATCCAAGGTGCTTGGTGATAGACACTGGGCATGGCAGTAATTAAGTTACTGTGCTTTCTGTCATTAAAAGCCTGCTCGCCATTAGAAATATGAACCATCTGCCACTGTGGATTAGCCCAAGTTTCTCGCGCCGCAGCAAGCATTTCTGCCACACTCGGATGATCGTAACTATCCAAATTTTCGTGGCAAATGTGGTGATGGGCATCAAATGCCATTGGCACACCAGCACTTTTACAGACTGCTAAAATTTCACTGGCACTGTAGGCATATTCATCATTCTCCAGAGTCAAGCGACTTTTGACGTTTTCTGGTAATTCCGAAATTACCCGCACTAATTGTTCGGGGCGTTGAGATTTGCCGCCATGAATATTCATCAAAGACCAAACAGAACGAGGTAAACTCATTAAATCCATCGTGCGAGCGTGACGCTCTAGAATCTTGATGCTTGTTGCTACTATTGCTGGAGAATCAGAACTCAACACTACATATTGATCTGGGTGCAGCACCATTCTGATTCCCAATTTTTCTGCTTGTTGTCCAATCTTAGCTAAATCGGCACTCATTTCCTCTAATATATTTGCACCGATTTCGTCTTCCATGTCGCTCATCGGAAATAAACCTGAAGGCATCCGATAAAGTTGAATTTTGTGCTGTTGACAAAAAGTTAATGCCCCATCCAAACGCTGCAAATTATCCCGATAAAGTTCTTTGAGGGTGTTGGCGCGTTGTTCTTCACCAAGTTGTAAGTAACGCGTGCGTGTTATTGTCCGATAGCGCACCTCTTTAGAGAAGGTTATGCAGACTAGCCCCAAGTATGGCGATGTGCTGTGAGATTTGTGCTCTAAGAATGGAAGATTATCTAACTGAGTACTTAAAGTCATTAACTATATATTTATTAATGTCGGTATCTTTTTGATTTAACTAAGTTCTGCCTGGAATAATTAGTATCTAAAGACAGAAGCTGTATTTAAATGGGTTTTAACTACCATCCCAGCATCATGATAGCGTTGGCGAATTTATCAGGGAGTGGGCATTGCTCACCCTACAATTTGCTGGTTATCATACTAAATCCGGTTGTTCAACCCCTTTTTTGTATAGCCACACCCTTCTAGGGTGTAGGGTAAAAGGGGATATTAAATTCAGATGTAGTATCAGTAATTCGTCAACAAATTTCGCCAACGAGCCTCGGCACTTCGTGAATGAGTCTTGGAACCTCGTAAATGAGTATTGATACCATTTCACTTTTTGAGTGATTCATATTCAACCCCTCCCAACCTCCCCTTAGTAAGGGGAGGTGCCGTAGGCGGTGGGGTAGATCCATATCAGCCTTTTTGTGAAATAGTATGAAACCTCGTAAATGAGTATCACAACCTCGTGAATGAGTCTTAGAACTTCGTGAATGGTTTAAGCGTAAGGCTTCTAGCCTAAGAAGCTTTGATTCTTTACAAACTAAATTCTGCTACATCATCTTCATCCACATCTGAATCTTTACCTGCGACTGTGGGTTTAAAATTAGTGCCATGAATTAAATCACCAAAAGATATACCTGAATTTTGGTGAAGCACATTCAAAACGCTAATAAAGTCTCGTACTATTTCGCCAGGAGTTAGTAATGCTTCTGCACCCAAACGATTGACAATTTCTTGGATAAAGTCTTTTAAATCGCGAGTTTTTAAACTCTGCTCATAACCAAAGTTAAGCGCATGAATTTCAGTCAATCTTTGCAACAATGTCAGGATTTCTTCTTCTGTTAATGGGTTAAGTCGCATCACTGGGCCTAAAAATTCTTGCACGTTAGCCTGAGTTAAAAAACGGCTTTCTTTGGTGCGTCTTCGCCAAGCTGCATCTGCAAAAAGTCCACGATTTGGATCTTCTAAAAATTTTGTTGTACCACCAATAAAAACACCAAGATGCTCTGCTTTACACTGCATGGTGTCATTAAATATTGCTAATAATCTGTTGTAATTCTTTTCTCGTGTGACTGTAGTAGGTATTTGATATATGTGTGCAGCTTCATCGAGCAAGACTAAAAGTCCTCTGTAGCCAATTTCGGCTACAAACTTAGCTAATAATTTGATGTAGTCATACCAACTGTCATCATCAATAATTATGCGCACACCCAGAGCTGCTTTTGCTTCAGTTTTAGTGTTATATTCTCCTCGCAACCAGCGCAAAGCTGCATTTTTTAAATCATCATCATCTAAGCGGTAACCACGCCAATAAGCGATAATTACGTTACCAAAATCAAAACCGTGAACTAAATCTTCAATATATTGAATGACTTCTCTAATTTTGGTTTCAACTTGATCGTCAAAGCCATCATCATTGGGGCGCATGCCACTTTCTTTGGCTACTTCTTGCTGAATCTTATTAATCCATCCTTCCAAAATTGAGACTAAAGCACCACCATCAGGACGAGTTTTTGTGGCAAGGTGGCTCATTAATTCTCGATAGGTTGCCAAACCTTCATGGTTTGTGCCTGCAAGTCGGCGTTCTGAAGATAAGTCAGCATCGGCAACTACAAAGCCTTGTTCTACAGCACGATTACGAAGCAGTTGCAGTGTGAAGCTTTTACCCGAACCGTAGTTGCCAATTATGAAGCGAAATGCTGCTATACCTTCTGCGATGTCATCGAGGTTTTGTAACAGGCTTTTGAGTTCTCTTTCTCTACCCACTGCTATTTGTTCAAGCCCAACTCTTGGCACTACTCCCGCACTGAGAGAATTGATAATTGCAGTAGATACTTTTTTCGAGATTTTGAGCTTTGCCATGTAGATCACCTCACTTCGCATTATTGTAGCTTGAGGGTAGGTATAGTTTTCAAGCCGCTCCCTTTGAAGGGCATACCCTAATTCACGGTTAAATCAGTGACTAGTGATTCTGTTAATTCTAATTTGATGAGGTAAGTCTCGCCATCATGTCTTGATAAACAGCGATCGCTCTTTCGACGTTGCTTTGATGCTCTGGATAAATTTCTGGAGCATCCGAACTTGGATCAATAATTAATTCACCAAGGGTATCATTGGCACGCTCATTGATAGAATCAATTAATAAATTTGGCATTGTGATGTTATCTTCAGCAATTTTTTTAATTGCAGCATAAGGATTTTCCTGCTCTATAATTGCTTTGAGAACTTGAATTTCATGATTTGGTAGTTTCTCGACAAATTTCACCCAATCTTCTGGGATAATTTCTACAATTTCAGTAGAATAATTACTATTTTCTGTTGGCTCAATTAATTCTGCAAAAGGAAATAACTCTACCTCTTCTTCTTGCCCCGGCTCAAGCAAGTTGTCGTTGTGCAAAACTTCTGTTTGTTGTAGCAATTCCCAAACTTGGCTTTGCAAATTGTCTCGTTCATCTTGTAATAAGATGACTTGTTCTTGTAAATGATGAAGTTGAGTTTCTTGTTCTGCTACTTGTGTACGTAAAGAATTTAGATTAGATTCTACATTTCCTTTTTCAGCTTTTACATCTAGTAAGACTTGATTCAGTCTTTTTTCCTCTGTTTCCATTTCATGAATTTTAACTCTCATTTGGTATAGCTTTTCTTCTAGTTGAGGTTTAAGCCTACCAAGTAAAACTAAATTGCTTTCTAATTCTTGTTTATGTTGTTGAAGTTCGCTAATTTGAGTTTGTAACTGATTAATTTCGGCTTTGGATACGTTATAGTTCAACTCTAAACGTCTTTTATCTGCGTTCAGATTAGAAAATGATTTATTAATTTCTACTTTGGTTGATTCCAGATTACTGATTTCATCCTGCAAATAATTAATTTGTGATTCTAGCTGTTTTTTCTCAATAATAAAACTGCTTAATTCCCGATTGAGAATATCTCTTTGATTGCGACGTTCTACTACTTGGTTTTGGAACTTGTTTGACTCTTGATAGAGTAAAGCATGATGTGCCTCAAGTTGATTTATTTCTGCGAGCATACGCGATTTCAATCCTTCAAGCTCTCGAATACGCCTGTGAAGCGAATCACGCCTAGCAAGCATTTCATGATTTCTTTGTTGTTGCTCTACAAATAAGGCACTATAAGTCACAATCAAGGTGATTAAACCGATAATGAAGGATTTACCAAAATTCCAGGTGAGAGCAAGACTGAGACCAAAACTAATACCGAAGGCAACTATGCCTAAAATGAATCTATTGCTTACCATTGCTGATTGCATATTGCTTGATTTGAGCATAGATTGAGTGTAAGGGAGAGTTTTAAGTGTTATGTATGCACATTTGTTATCAGTGAGATTGAGAAATTGAATTTATATTGATTACTGAAAAATAGATGACTAGTTTGTAAGTGAATGATTTCGTGAATTAAAAATTGATAAATCTGCTTTTAAAAAATCTATAAATTGCTTTGCTGTTCTGCCAGAACGCCCGTTGTGACGAGTTGCCCATTGCAAAGCTTGGTATTCCAAATCTTCATCAAGAATATCAATTCCAGCTAAATCTGCAAGATGGCGGATAATTTTTAAATAAGTTTTTTGATCGGCAGGTTCAAAAGTCAAAGTTAAACCAAAGCGATCGCTAAACGAAAGTTTCTCTTGCATGGTATCCCAAGCGTGAACTTCATCGTTATCTCTGGGAGCGGGGCGATCAGTAAAAAACTCCCGCACTAAATGGCGACGGTTAGAAGTGGCATATACCACGACGTTTTGCGAACGTGCAGTTAAATTACCTTCTAATACTACTTTTAATGCTTTAAACGCATCGTCATCCTCTTCAAAGGAAAGGTCATCAACAAAGATGATAAATTTCTGGGGCGCTCCTCGCAACTGTTCCACAATCATCGGTAAATCTTTCAATTCTGATTTTGCTACTTCCAGTAAGCGTAAGTTGCGATCGCCATACTCATTAAGCAGAGCTTTGACTAAAGAAGATTTTCCAGAACCGCGACTACCGTAAAGTAATATGTGCAGTGCTGTCTGCCCTAATAATAAGAAATTTGTATTTTTTAACAAAGTTTCTTTTTGCGACTCGTAACCCGTTAGTTCACTCAATTTCACAGGATCGAAATTGGCTATGCCGATAAATTGTCCAGATTGCCACCGCAGCGCTTTAAACTCAGCGAATAAGCCTGTGCCAAATTTGTGATAGTAAGCTGCCAAGTCTTGTGCAACCTCAGCCCAATTTTCTAACTTTTGTAGTTTCTCTGCTAATTGTAAGTCGTGAATTGCTTCTATTTTATGTTGCTCGTTGTACCACACTACTGGCGACACAGGTAAATGTGCTACACATTGCACCCATTCACTCAAAGTCGCAGTGCTACATTCATATAGATGTTGCAGTGCTTGTAAATCATGTCTAACTGCTGCTACCAAAGCAGGAGGCAAACTTGCAAATTTCTGCTGTTGGGCTTGTTTTGTAAAAGGATTCTCGTCTTTGAGAATTTGAGTTACTAAATATTCCTCCCAATTTTGATTTATTGCTGCTAAGGATCTAAAGTAATTACCATAGGCTTGTAAGCAACTCCTAGCGTCTGCCTCAGTATAACGTATAGTTTGCAACAAATTTAAAAATGCTATACCTACCTCTGTTTGCAGAACAGATTGGTAGAGTAAGAGTGATGCTGCTTGGCGCTGAAGGAATTGAACCTTTGCGATTGCTTGATTATCCATCAATCGATTCAGTTATTTAGCTAGATAGCTATGATAAATTGTCTGCTGACGCTTGCGGTAAAATTAAAATCTACATAGGTTTTAACAATGGCTTTAGATATTGTTGCCGCCTTTATCTACGGTATCGTTACAATTATCGGTGGTATTATTGGTTACATCAACGCTAGTAGCAATGTTTCTCTGATCAGTGCTAGCATCTGCGGCTTACTGCTAATTTTCGCGGCTTTTATGCGGCTTCAAGGACAAACTTGGGGTTTAACTTTAGCTGCAATTGTTACTGCGGTACTATTGATTGTCTTTGCATTTAGATTTGCCAAAACACGTAAGTTTATGCCTGCTGGGTTGATGATTATTTTGGGTATGTTAACTCTGGCAGTAATGGTACATCAATTTGTGGCAATCAGAAGATAGTGTCATTTTCATGGCAACTTTTCTCTAAAAACAATAATTAGTACATTTATATTACAACAAAGTGGTTTTTTAACAATATCGACTGTGATTAGCCACACTATGCTTGCGAGCACAACCTTTGTTGCTAAGTGAGTCAGCATAAATAAACTGAAAACCCAAATCTCCTACTTTTGAGAAAAGTCGGGGATCTTACAGGGTATATATTACGTTTAATTTGGTTGTTTTGCTGATTCTTGTTCCAATTGGCACAAAGTAGTTTTCTTCCTACTTGCACTAATTTATACTAAGTTTATATATTTTGACTTTCCTCCTGTAAATTCAAAAAGAGTGTTGAATTCAGTTCACAACCCTGATTTATACCTATCTGACTCTCTTTAAGAGGTACAAATTTCTATAAATTTCTATAAATCTGGAGTTCAGGATCAGTAATTACTACACTGCGGAAATTATGATTTGTAAATTAATATTTTTGTGTAGAAAAACGCTTACTATCAAGCGACTTGCTTTGTCTAGTTATTGTTTAGTTTTTTGCTATTGATTGAGGTGAGGAAGAAATGTTTTTAAGTGTGAGAGTTAGTCAGAAAAAAATTGCGATCGCTCTTTTAAGAATCCAGATCAGGCATGAATATTACTTGGGAAGGATGCAGTAAATAAGTGATTACCTGATATCCTGCACCCTGGGTAGAGTATCTAGTTTTTTTACCAGGATAATGTTGGTAACTGGGGTTTCGAGGCTTTGCCTTTAAGCTTTTAGTGGAAGTCTTGATGTGAATTACTCTACTTTTTTCAAGATAATCGACTATTTCAGGCTTTTAGGTTGTCAAAAATCATTAGATTTAACCTAAATTTCTACAGCTAAATTTAATTATTAGTGATGGTTCATACTGTCTTCGTGTAACACCAAATAAAAAAAGATTGCGACGTATGGATTCATCAAACCCCGACACACCAAGGAGATGTCCAATCCAAAATCCACGCATTGGTATAACTTAGTCAAATCAAAAACCGCAATTTGTAAACCCCGTAGATACGCCAGTAATTTCACTCAAGTATTTAAAGATTTGAATAGATACAACAGAAAAATTTAAAGTAACAGTAAAGGCTGTCTTGCCATTTTGGCAAGTATTTCTTAAAGGTATAGGATATTAATAGATAGTACCAATCATTAATGATACTTGTAAGTTTGTGCTATTTAGCTCTGCGTAACATCAGGCTAATAACAACGTTGCTAATTTTCTAAGTAATTATACGATTTAGGAAATATACATGATATTTACACTGTCTTCTCATAACGTTATTCAGTATTTGCAACAAGCAGATCTGTGTAGCTCAGAAGATGGCGCATCAGCCAAAAACTTGCCAGAGACTAACAACAAAAATGCCAACTTACTGGTGACTCTCAAAGGCGATCGCCATCCCAGCACGGGCGCTCGTACACTGCTAGTTAAACAAGAACATCAGATTGACGATCATCGCATTCCTGAGGAGTTTTTCAAGGAATGGCTGTTTCATCAACTGTTGCAGCAGTTCCCAGTTTTAGGAAACATTGCAGAAATCGCGTCTTTAGTTCTGCATTTTGATGAGGAAAATTCTATCCTTGTTCGCAACTATCTATCGGAATATTTAGAACTAAGAGATTTTTATCAAAACAGCGATATTTACCCTTCAGAAATTGCTACTGCTATTGGTAGTTGCTTGGGCGTGCTGCATCGTGCCACATTTAATCGCCGCGAATATCGTGATTTTATGGCAACTGCTCCTCAAGGGCAGTTTCGCTATCAGTTTTACAATCCCGCTCAAGGTATAGAGTCAATTAGTTCAGATATTTTCGGTAATGCTCCAACCCAAGCACTGAAATTTTATGCTCTTTACCAACGCTACGAAAGTATAGAAGCAGCGATCGCCCAATTAGCAGCTTTATGGGAACCTTGTTGCCTAACTCACAACGATTTAAAACTAGAAAATATTTTGGTGCATTCTCGGTGGAATCAACTAGATAACTGTCTTGTGCGGCTAATTGACTGGGAAGCTTGTGCCTGGGGAGAACCCGCCTTTGATTTGGGAACTCTAGTAGCAAGTTATTTAAGAATTTGGTTAGAAAGTCTAGTAGTAGATCCCTTGATCACCCAGGAAGAATCTCTACAGTTAGCAGCTACACCTTTAGAAGTTCTTCAGCCTTCTATGCTGGCATTAATCCAAGCTTATTTGAATGCTTTTCCGATGATTTTGGAGTACCGACACGACTTGATGCAGCGAGTTGTTCAATTTGCGGGTTTAGTTTTGATTCAAAATATTCAAGACAGTATTCAATATGACAGACACTTTGATAATATAAGTGTCTATGTACTCCAAGTTGCCAAAGATTTATTAACAAAACCTCAAGAATCTGTGATAACAGTTTTTGGTATACCTGAATCAGAAATTGTTAAACCCTTTACAAAAATAAGTAAACATCCACAAGCAAACAAGGAACAGAATTTGGTTCGCGTTTTCTACAACAAAACCCGTTTACGTGGGTGTTAAGAAAAGTATTAAGTGTCCAGGATAAAGTAGGAACTGTGGAGTATAACGTAATTAACTTCATCTTTTTCCACGCTCCTCTCAAAGTATTTAAGTTTGAATCATGCTAGGTTCTTGCGATCGTGAACTGCTCGATATTGCCAGCAATATCCAGATTGAATCTAAATTTTGCATTTGCCATCCCAATTATCAACCCTTTGCCCTGCCCAGTCAGTTAGCACAGAGATTTCAGAAAAATTCTACAGAGCTACAGTATAAGTATCTGACTCTGCTACTGCGAAATTTTATTTACGGTATTTATTACAACGGTTCGTTGCAAAGTATCTTGTCATTAAAAGCCGAGCCTACAGATTATTTACCACATAAATCTTTAGAAAATAACTCGATTTTAGGGATTGATAGGCAACTATACGAGCAATTGCACCAGAGCAATCACGGCATTGGTTACTTTGATCCTGATTGGCAGGTATTGCGTCGAGAACCTGATGGCAGTTTAGCAGTGACTAAAGGTGGCTTGACGATGCACATAGAAAGCGTTAGTCTGGCTCCTGCAAAGCAGGCTCGGCATTTAGAACCAATGATGCAAGCTGCTAAGGTGGGAGATGTAATTGACATTTGGATGCCCAAGAATCGACTGCAATATGGTTGCTATGTGGCAGTCAGCAATATTGGGCAAAAAGTACAAGCAAACTTTGACACTGATTTGGGAAAAGGGCGAATCTATTTGAATTTAACTCCATCAGGTGCGATCGCGATGATGGAGAGCTTGACACTGGAACTGAATGATGCAGCAATTCCCTTTAGTTTTCAAGTTCCATACAATTACTCTGCTTACGGACGTTACGATTCAGGAGTGCTTTACTTTGAACGTCACGACTATCCCACAGTCAGAAAAGTTCTGCAAGCCGTATATACACAACATCAATCTCATTTTCACCCAGAAACTCCCCTGTTTACAAAGTTTTTGGCACCTGGGCTAAGTCTTGCTGAAGAACCAAATCAAAAGTTTGTTGCTCAAGAAAGTTTTGGTATCAACCGTTGTCAAATTGTTGCCAATGCTTTGTTGGAGGCTTGGCAAAAAGGCAAGAATTCCGTCGAAGAGCGCATACAAACTATCTATAAGCATTTTTCTAAATTCGGAATCGATTTGCAACGTCCCTATCTCAATCCTTGTTCTGAGGATATATATTATCCTTTGAGTTGATACACCTGAAGAAATAAGGCAGAAGGCAGCTATGCTAGAGGCAGAAGGAAAGACAAATGGGTGGCGGGTGTGCAATCGCGCCCTTGGATGTTCACATAGCGATCGCCTTTAGTTGATTATGGGTGTTCATCCTGAACAACTTGCGAACGTCGTTTGCCCAAAAGCCCAGCCAAAATTGCACCAAAGCCAAGAATATTCACTACCGATAACACCAATCCTCCCAGTACCGGAATCAAACCAATTAAAGCCAAAATCAGCATCCCAATCAGAAATTTTTGGATAGGCGATCGCCCAGTAGCTGATAAAGTTCTTTGCCCAAGCCAAAGAGCAACTCCAAGATTTCCAACAAGCACCGTAATAGCAACTAGTAAAGCAACTAGGGGCAACAGTGGAATTCCGATTAAGCTCACTGCTAGGAGGATAACTAGCAAAAGTACAGCAAACAAACCGCCTAAACCCCACAATCCACATTGGAGGGGATATTGGCTAATAGTTGCTGCCAAGCTTGGCAAGAAATTCCGTCGCCAAAGTAGGATCAAAATACCAATAATAGTACCTATAAGTATATTCAGAAGGTGGAAAGCCACATTGAAGAGATAGCGAAAAATAAAGTTGCCAAATCTCCTTTGCCTAACACCATGCATTCCCCATCTACCATTCTCGAAGACTGTACTTGAAGCACCACCTATAGTGGCTCCCTGTGCTGTAATAATTTTTCCTCCCACTGTATAAACATCGCCATCAACACGAGCGCCCTTTTCTAAAATCACATCACCATCAACAGCGATCGCAGTCTGAGTGACTCGTGCTCCCTCTTGAATCGTCACCATGCCTCCGATCGCAAGAGCATTTTCCACAGTTTGTTGAGGAGCTACTGTCACATCACTGCCAAAGTGGATAATATTAGCGTTGTTAATATTAATGTCGGTTTGCGCTAGAACTGTTGTTGAAAACAGAATTGCGCTCAGGGTTGATAATAATAAAAAAATCAAGCGGTTGAGAGTATTTCGTTTCACTCTATTTTCCCCTGATTAAAAATTATCTCTAATACCCTATTTTATTTATGGTGTTTATATTCAGATATATTCAGAAATTAAATCTATACAAAAGGCGAAATTTGACTTATGTCTTTTACTTATCATCGCACCGTCCGCTTTCAAGATACTGATGCTGCTGGTGTAGTATACTTTGCTAATGTTTTGGGTATTTGTCATGAAGCTTACGAAGAATCTTTAGAAGCATCAGGTATTAATCTCAAAGAATTTTTTAGTAATTACTCTGTAGCTTTTCCAATTGTTCATACTAGTGTAGATTTTCTGCGACCAATGTTTTGTGGTGATAAGTTAACTATTAGTTTGATGCCACAAAAGCTAGGTGTTGATAAATTTGAAATCAATTACGAAATCATAGTTGCTGATGTTATGGTTTCTAAGGCTATAACCAGACACGTTTGTATTGAAACAAATAGTAGAAATAGAACAGAGTTGCCCGAATCAGTGATGAGATGGTTGGAAATAAACCGCAAAGACGCAGAGAACATTGAGAGAAGAAAATCAAGAGAAGCTATTTAAAAGTTTTGAGTATTCTATGGCTTCTTGCTCTAGCTGTTGGTGATTAATTTTGCCTTGAGAATTGCGAGGTAAAAATTGTACAGGAATCCAGTATTTAGGAATTTTGAATTTACTGAGTTTATCCTTCAGTAAATTTTGAATCTCCTCTGAAGAGGTATTTTCATATTTGGGGATATAAATAGCTGTTACAGCTTGTCCCCAATCTTGATCTGGTATTCCAATGACGTAAATATCAGTTACCATTGTAGTAGCTCTGATTGCCGATTCAATTTCTAAGGGATAGACATTTTCACCACCTGTAATGATTTTGTTGCTACTACGCCCAATAATATTTAAGTAACCTTCATTATCTAAGAATCCTAAATCATCTGTGTTGAAAATAGGAACACAGCTAGCATCAACTTCACTAAAATCATTATTTAAAGGATAGTAACCAAGGTATAAAGACTGAGCTTGAATAGAAATATTTCCAACTTGATTGGGATGTAAAGCTTCACCTTGTTCGTTACGAATAGTGACTTTGGCATGAGGAAGAATTTGACCGCAGTTCACTTTACCATGAAGAAAATCATCATGTTTAAGAGTGGCAATTCCAGAAGCAGTTTCAGTCATGCCATAGGTAAGAGATAAATTGATTTGATGGTATCTCGCTTTTACTAACAGTTCATCCCAAGCTGGCGCACCTCCCAGAAGAACTGTTTGAAATTGGGATAGCCATTGAGTTAAATTAACTTTTTGGAGAAGGCGTTGTAATTGAGTTGGTACTAAAGATATGAAAAAATCTGATAAATTTATATTAATTAGTTTTCCAGATTCTAATTTTTTAAAAGGCAAAATAACTAGTTTTCCACCAGTAGTAAAACAACGCATAAATTGCATTAAACCACTGACGTGATGTAACGGCAAAACGCAAAATGAATTGACTTGCTGTAACTGAAAATATTCTGTAAATCCTTGTACAGATGCTGTCAGCGTATCCCAGGTATGAATCGCAAATTTAATCTTTCCTGATGAACCACCAGTGGGAATCATGATGCGTGGCGAGTCAGAGAATCCAAAAATAGTTTCCTTTTCCCCTTGTCTGGTTGTCACCGTGTCTCCGTGTCTTCTTGATTCCCCTTGCCTCCTTGTCTCCCCCTTCCCGCCTCCTCTTCCTTCCATTCCCCAAATAATATCTGGTTGTACAAGTTCAAATACTTGTTGCCATTCATGTTTTACCCAGTTGGGATTACAAAGAAAAACTGAACTATTACTTGCACAAGCAGCTAGAAAAGCAGCTAAAAATCGTACTGGTTCGTGTTCGGCTAAGATGATTTTTGGTGGAGTTTGCCAGTGCGAAAATTGCGCTAATTCTAAATAAAATTTTTCAGTTAACTGTATAAATTCATGGCTATGTTCGCAAATTAACCAATCATGAGGCAGATAATATGTCTGCTCGACAAGATGCTTTAACGTTTTTACCATAGATTTTCCAGCCAAACAGCATCTTCTTCACCAAAGTAGTGGCTAACACCAAAACCGACTGCCCGATTGTGTTGGGATAATTCTACTGCCAGTTGGAGCGCTGCTTTTCTACCAACTATTGTTTCAAACACTGATGAGAACACAGCATCAATTTTATGCTGTTGACAAAACTGACGCAGACGAGAAGGAGAACCGACTATTCCAGGTTTGATCACAAAAATTCCTCGCCAGCCATTTTTGTAGTAGTATTCAAGTTGTTTCAGCGTGGCGATTGACTCATCTAAAGCGATCGCACTCTGATATCGTCTACTCAATTCCAACATCGCCGGAAATTCATCCACAGGTAAGGGTTGTTCAATAAATTCAATTTTCACTGGCAATTCACTATCGGCATTCACTTTGTCGCAAGTTGCCAACCACAAGTTAGCTTCCTCAAAACTCAACCCGCAGTTGGCATCTAAACGCAATTTTGTAGACACTGGTAAACTTTGAAGAAGTGATGCCAAGATTTTCAGTTCAACAGCCTTAGGATAAACAGCAATTTTCCATTTAAAAGTAGAATATCCCTGCTGCCACAACTCTTGCCAAGCCTCTAAGGCTGCTTCTCCGGCAGGCAACAAACCACTGTAGCTGAGAGAGACAGGAGGGGGAGGGGGAGAAATCGCCGATTCAAACCCAAATTGGCACGCGGGTAAATCATCAGGGATAGAAAAAATTGTCTCCTCTGTGATTTCCGGCGATAGCTGCTGACAAAAATTTAAGGCTTGCTCTAGGGTTTCGCAACCAAACCAACTAATCGGGGCAATCTCTCCCCAACCTACTTTTCCAAATTCATCGGTAAGGCGGAGAATAATACCCTCACGGATTTCCCAAATACCGTGACTGGTGACAACTGTACGCACAAATTTTCGCTGGTAAGGACGAAACTCGAATTTATAGTGCATTGTTTAATAAGTTGCCAACAGCTTTCTTTCCTTTCTTCCCTTCTGCCGTCTGCCTTAAACCATAAATCCGGCACCAAACAGCAAGCAACACCAAAAATGCACGGCGACAGCAATGAATTTACAGTTACTGACTTTTTCTGGCTGGTAATGATTTTCTTGAACGTGACGGCATAATTTAATCGCGAAGGGTAAACTCACCCAACTCAGTAATGTCCACACGGGAAAAATTCCCCACACTACAAATAAAACAGTGAGCACGTAAATGCTACCAGTAAACCAATGCAATACTTGTGCGCCTCTTTGCGTACCCAGCCGAACAATCGGCGATCGCTTTCCTGCCGCTAAGTCATCTTCAACCTGGTGAAAGTGTGAACAATACAAAATTAAGGTTGTGGCAATGCCAACAATTACCGATGCTGCTAAATTTAGGATTGACCAAGTTTGCGTTTGGCTGTAATATGCTGCCGATACTGCCAAAGGGCCAAAAGCAAAAAAGCAAAGAATTTCACCTAAACCCTGATATCCTAAACGAAATGGAGGCCCTTGGTAAAGGTAGCCCAAAATACAACAAACCAGAATTAATCCAATTACTGTTGGATCATGTTGCCACCAAGCGATCGCTAGTATTCCTAACAAACCCAAACATAAAAATACATTACCCAACAAAAATATTAATAGTTTGTTACCAGTCAAGTTTACTAAAGAATGATGTTTATTTTTATCAATTCCCGTTTCAGAATCAAAAACATCATTACTGAGGTTTTCCCAAGCCAAAATTAAGATTGCTGCCGCTAAAAAAGTAAAAAATACTGCTACATTAAAAATCTTAGTTTCCGCGAATGCTACAGCAGTTCCTACCCAAATAGGCATCATAGCCACACTGTACATGGGTGGTTTAATTGCTGCCATCCATAATTTGCGATTAGTTGGATTGTTACTAGTGATATTAATTAAATTTGCTGACATTGAAAAACCTTAATTTATTTCCACCTATCAACTTCATGGAATAATTCTACGCTTGGAAGGAGACACAATTAGTGTTTTACGAATTATTAAAATATTATTTACTTCATAAATCAGAATACTTCCACCAAATGTGAGTATACTTACCTGTCATTTACCCCTTATCTCATATCTACAAGTATCTTGATAGAAGCTATTTCTCCAAGAAACCCTCAAAAACTCCTTGATTAGCTAGTCTTCCTCGCTTCGGCTGAGTCTATTCCCATATCATCACAGCAAGTAGTTTCAAGTTGCATACATATACTTGTATAGTTGCAAAGAGGTAATTAACAACTTTTTACAGTTTGACAAAAGCAGGGTAAAGAATAAACAGGGTATTTTTAAACTACGCACTTGCAAATTCTCCTACGCTAGTGAAACTGTGACTCTTTATGTTACCTAGTAGAAATACGACCATAATTTCTCATTCTTTATAAAGATAAATTCACAAAAATTTACTAAACTGCTAGTGATGACAGTTTCACCATGTACCGTAGACTTCTTTGTATATAACAAAGAACTGTACAACTTCCTTTTTGCTGTTCAGCAAAAAAGTATAAAAAGTAATTCCACTCAAATAGCTAGTATTTCACTGAAAATAGACTCAGTTGATCCGCTCTTAGTACTCGATAAACTGACACACCCAAATCAACTGAATTTTTATTGGGAGAACAAGGGTAAAAATGAGGCGATCGCTGCTATAGACACAGTAGCCAAAATACAAATAGAAGGTAATGAGCGATTTACTAAGTCTGAAGAATTTATCAAATATTGTTTAAGCAATATCATTAATTTTGGTCATACAGAAGAATCTTTCTCTAAACCTATATTTTTTTGTAGCTTTAGTTTTTTTGAAAGAAATTCTCAAGAAAATTACCCATTTTCAGCAGCTACCGTTTTTCTTCCCCGTTGGCAAGTCGCTGTTAAAGGCGAACGCTGTATATTAGTCTTTAATACTATTATTAATGCTGATATCAACGTTAAAAGAATCTTGCATATTTTGTGGAGAAAAATAGAAATACTGCATTCTTTAGGATTTCATTCTTACAATTTAGATTGCCAAAAGCCAAAATTCAGTAAAAAATCTGTTGCTCAACCGGATAAATTTAAACGTTCAGTTTTGTCGGCATTAAAAACCATCCAGTCTAAAGATGTGAGTAAAATAGTGCTTGCAGATATACTGGATGTTAAATCAAAAACTACTTTCAACTTATTCAATTCTCTAAATAACCTGCGGCATTTACATCCAAACTGTTATATTTTTTCTACAAGTAACGGTAAGGGACAAAACTTTATTGGTGCTAGCCCAGAACGTTTAATCAGTATTCATAAGCAGCAGTTAATCACAGATGCCTTAGCAGGAAGTGCGCCGCGAGGTAAAACACCTGCTGAAGATGCTGCCAATGCCGATCGCTTACTCAATAGTGAAAAAGAAAGGCACGAACATTTGCTAGTGATTGATTTTATTACCCAACGTCTATCACAGCTTGGTTTGTTACCGCAGGTTTTACCACCCCGGTTGCGACAGTTATCGAATATTCAGCATTTGTGGACACCAATTAGTGCTATAGTTCCCGATCAAGTCCATCCTTTGAAAATAGTTTCGCAACTGCATCCCACACCCGCCGTTGCTGGGGCTGCACCAGATGTAGCCTGTGCTGAAATTCGCCGTTACGAAAGCTTTGAGAGGGGTTTGTATGCTGCGCCACTAGGATGGGTAGACGCAGATGGCAATTGTGAGTTTATAGTCGGAATTCGTTCCGCATTAATTGATGGCGATCGCGCTAGACTTTACGCCGGTGCTGGTATCGTTGCAGGTTCCGATCCAGATAAAGAACTGATTGAAGTGCAACTAAAACTTCAAGCATTGCTAAAGGCTTTAGTCTAATACCAAATGCTCAACTCCCCACAGAACAGAACAAAGTCACATGGTGAAGATAGCGCTCTTAGGAGGGTAACAAAGACGCGTTTGCCAGGTGCGGCAATCCTTTGGTACCTCTTCAAGGGAGAGTAGCCCTTCCCGCAGCCAGATTAGGAGAATCGAACTATTGTAAAAAGATTATGGTTTTCATTTAATTTAAATAGTGTCTTGACTTGTTTGGCACTAATAAAAAGTGTTAAACAATAAATAACACGTTTAAAAAAGTATTTAATCATGGTTCAAACTATATCTGTAGCTGGGCTGCCACAGGAGCAGCCCAAGGTTTGGTATGCTTTGGAAACAGCACAAGCGATCGCCTGCTTGGAAACAGATTTAGATAAAGGTTTGAGCAGTGTACAAGTAGAGCAGCGATTAGCTAATTTTGGTGTTAACGAACTGACTGGGAAGAAAAGTAAGCCTTGGTGGTTGAAATTTCTCCTGCAATTTAACCAGCCACTGCTGATTATTTTGCTGTGTGCAGGTTTAGTAAAAGCAATCACTGGTAGTTTTGTGAATGCAGGGGTAATTTGGGGTGTCACCACTACCAACGCAATTATTGGATTTATCCAGGAATCAAAAGCCGAAGGAGCGATCGCGGCACTAGCTCAAGCCATTACTACGGAAACAACAGTTATTCGTGATGGTCAAAAATTACGCATACCCTCACGAGATTTGGTTCCTGGTGATGTCGTATTGCTTGTTTCTGGTGATAAAGTCCCAGCAGATTTACGGTTAGTACAAGCACGAAATTTGCAAGTAGATGAGTCAGCACTAACTGGCGAATCAATAGCGGTAGAAAAAAATACCAAATCTTTAAAGACAGAAACCCCTCTCGCAGAGCGTAAAAATATGGCTTACGCGGGTGGTTTTGTCACCTTTGGTCAAGGTATAGGTGTAGTAGTTGCTACTGGAAATGAGACTGAAACAGGTCGAATTTCTCAGTTAATGGAGCAACATACCAATCTTTCTACTCCCTTAACCAGGAAATTTGATAAATTTAGCCAGAGTTGGCTACGCGTGGTTTTGGGACTAGCGAGTCTGACTTTTGTGGTAGGACTCAGCCATAGAAATTTGCAAGATGCCTTAGAAGCAGCCGTAGCTTTAACCGTTAGTGCTATTCCAGAAGGGTTGCCAGCAGTAGTAACTGTAACCCTTGCTATCGGTGTTTCCCGAATGGCACAAATGCACGCGATTATCCGAAAGTTGCCAGCAGTAGAAACTTTGGGAAGTGCGACTGTTATCTGTTCTGATAAAACTGGTACTCTCACAGAAAATCAGATGACAGTACAAGCAATTTATGCAGGAGGACATCAGTATACTGTCACTGGTGTTGGTTACGAACCGCAAGGGGAAATACTTCAAGATGACAAACCAGTTGATTTAAATAGTGATAAAGGTTTACAGGAATGTCTGGTTGCTGGATTGTTGTGCAATGATTCCCACATAGAAAATAAGAATGGGAAGTGGGTAGTAGTTGGCGATGCGACGGAGGGAGCATTAATTGCATCTGCGAATAAGGCGGGCTTTAGTCAATCTAACTTAGCAAGACAAATGCCAAGGTTGGATGCGATTCCCTTCGAGTCAGATTACCAGTACATGGCAACTTTGCATGAGACTTCCAGAGGTAAGAGTATTTATGTTAAAGGTTCGGCAGAGGCAATTCTCAAACGCTGCACCTTGATGTTAAATTCTGATGGACAACTCCGCCCGATAGATTGTGTAGAAACTTTACGCCAAACAACTATCGAACGAGAAGTAAATATTATGGCGCGGCAGGGGTTGCGGGTGCTGGCGTTGGCAAAAAAGTCAGTCAGCAATGAGCAAATGACGGTGGATCATCCCGATATTGAAACTGGTTTAATTTTCTTGGGCTTACAAGGGATGATAGATCCACCACGCGCAAGTGCAATTAAAGCAGTGCAAGCTTGTCAAGAAGCAGGAATTCAAGTCAAGATGATCACGGGCGATCATGCTGTGACTGCCCAAGCGATCGCTCGCCGGATGGGAATTCATAAAAATGGCTCGATTCTAGCCTTTACTGGTGCAGAGCTAGCAAAGATGGATCGACAGGAACTAGCCCAGGTAGCAGAAGAGGGTGTAGTATTTGCCCGTGTTGCACCAGAACAAAAGTTGCGCTTAGTGGAAGCTTTGCAGTCAAAAGGCGAGATAGTTGCCATGACAGGGGATGGTGTGAACGACGCCCCTGCCTTAAAGCAAGCAGACATTGGTATTGCAATGGGCGGCGCTGGTACAGAAGTTGCCAAAGAAGCGTCTGATATGCTGCTCACTAATGATAACTTTGCCTCTATTGAAGCAGCAGTTGAGGAAGGGCGCGCTGTTTATAAAAATCTTTTGAAAGCTATGTGCTTTATTCTCCCTGTTAATGGTGGAGAATCAATGACAGTTTTGTTAAGCACTTTGTTAGCCAGAGATTTGCCAATTTTGTCATTACAGATTCTTTGGTTGAATGTCATCAATTCCATCACCATGACAGTGCCTTTAGCCTTTGAGCCGAAGCCGCAAAATGTGATGAAACAGCCACCACGCAGCCCTAATGAACCATTGCTATCTGGTAGTAGAATCAAGCGAATTTTAGCAATTTCTCTGTTTAACTGGATTGTAATCTTTGGTGTTTTTGAGTATATTCGCCAAACTACAGGTAACGTTGATTTAGCGCGAACAATGGCGATTAATTCCTTAATTGCGGGACGAATTTTTTACCTACTGAGTATTAGCCAATTAATCCCGAATTTAATTGCCAAGATGGATGGCACAATTCAAGAAAATGTGGATATTCCCGCAATTGGACTGGGAATTGTGGGAGCGATCGCTTTACAGATTGTATTTGCTCATGTGCCTTTGATTAATCACGTATTTGAAACAGCGCCGTTAACTCTCCAACAGTGGTTGTTCTGTTTGGCTGTAGGTTCACCGATGATAATTTGGGCTGCGATCGTTAATAAAATTGATCCACCAAATTAAATCAGAATCCAGAATTCTTCCTCATTTCAGGCTTCTGCCTCCTGGCTGTCTATTTTCCCTGCCTACGCACGCTAATTCCCAAAATAGCTCCTGATTGCTGGGTAATTTGTTGTTAAAATTTCTCAAGAAATAAGCCAACACAAATACACTCTATAGGACTTATGCAAAATCCCTCTAAAATCCTTTTGACTCCGTGTCACGGACCTTGCTACAAGTCTCTTAACCCGCAAGGGCGCACTGGCTTCTCTGCGGTTTATTATTCCATAACTCGTGCGTAAGTCCTGCAACACAACTCCCTGGCTCTTCATGAGAAGTCAGGGAGCTTGCAGTTGGTGAATTAAATCCACAAGTCACCTAATTTAGGAATGATTGAGCCGAACACCTGCGCGATCGCTTTAGTTATGAGCAATAAGTTTCAAATCAGATGAGAATATATCTCAAGAAAGATACTAAGAGGAAATAACTAATGAAAAATTAATCTTGTTTGCTTCTGATTTGAGGAAAGTTTACTATGGTTGCGACTTTGGATGACACAAAGCGTAGTGCGATCGCTATGGAGATTGCAGATCTCAAAGCACTACAAGAGTTGCTGATTGCTACTGAACAGAAATTACTGCCTGCTGTAAGTAGCGATAGTGAGATTAGCGATCGTTTGAATGACTTTGTTAGAGATGATCGAGAAAACCTTGCAGTTATTCAGGAAGTACTCGCTAAGTTTGATGGTGGTTCGGTTCAGCCTAGAGATAATATCCGGCAGTATATAGATCAAGTGAACCGTTTGATGGATGGAACTGAGTTGACGTTGTATCAGAAAGTTTCCGCTTACGAACGGATCAAGCACCAAGCCGTGATGACTGGCTTGATTGTCCACAAGGCATCTCAAGTTGTTGGTGAAGATGTAAAAGAGGCAATTGGTTCCTTAAATCAGGTGAACTTTAAAAATCGCGCCCATCAAGAGCAATTGAAAGGAGTAATGGAAGTTTTGGGTACGCGAGAACTTACAGGTAAAGATCCTGATCAGAGTGTTTGGGCGCGAACTCAAGATGCTGTTGCTGCTGTCAGGGGTATGTTTGAAGGACTAACTCAGTAGGAAAAGGACAAGGGGACAAGGAGACGCGGGGAGGTGGAATTGTGCTTGACGTTCTTACTCCTGGTGCTTCTTTCCTAGTCCCTAGCTCCCACTCCCCCTTTCCTCTTTTGCACCCATTGGGGCAATCCATTAAGAAGGTACTACCTGAGGGTGTTATAAGACTTTGTACTTGTAGCTAGATTGAAATAATCAGGCTGGTGAGAAAGCAAGTTTGAGATGCTGCAAGTAAACCAAATCTTACAAAACCGTTATCAACTTCAATGCCAACTTGGTAACAATGGAGTTCGCCAAACCTGGCTAGCTAATGATTTACAAGCCCCCGATCCAGAAAATGCACTAGTTGTTGTCAAACTCCTAGTGTTTGGTGGTACTGTACAGTGGGATGACCTTAAACTTTTTGAGCGAGAAGCACAAATTCTTCAAAATCTTAATCATCGCCGTATTCCCAAGTATGTCGATAATTTTTGTATTGATGACCAAGTACTCTGGTTTGGCTTAGTACAACAATATATTCCTGGTATATCCCTCAAAGAAAAACTTGCTCAAGGACATAGATTTACAGAAAAGCAAGTTCGCAAAATTGCTGTTGAGGTTTTAAATATTCTGAAAGTTCTGCACGAGTTGCATCCACCAGTGTTGCATCGGGATATTAAGCCGAGTAATTTAATCTGGGGAGCAGATAATCATATTTATTTAGTAGATTTCGGCGCAGTTCAGGATCAAGTTCTTAGAGAAGGAGTAACGTTTACTGTTGTGGGAACCTATGGTTACGCACCGATGGAACAATATGGTGGTAGGGCAACTCCGGCATCGGATTTGTATGCACTCGGAGCAACATTGATTCATTTGCTAACTGGCATTCCTCCAGCAGAATTACCTCAATCCAATTTGCAGATTCAATTTATTGAGCGAGTTACCATCAGTTCCAGTTTTGCCAGCTGGCTAGAGAAAATGACAGCACCAGCACCAGAGCAAAGATTTGTCAATGCTCGCAAGGCATTAGAAGCTTTAAAATCAGGTTTGGTTGTTAACAAGTCAGTTATAAATAAATTGGTAGAATTACCGCCACGAGAATTAATTAACAACTCTGGGTGCGGTATCAACAATACTCAAGAAAAAGTTCCTGATGAAATTCTCGGCTGGAATTGGGGTGCATTTCTCATGCCTTGGTTTTGGTTGTGGACTAATCAAGTTTGGATTGGATTGATCTGTTTATTTCCTTCAGTTGGGTGGATTATGACAATCTTGCTTGGTACCAAAGGTAATGAATGGGCTTGGAAGAGTAAGCGCTGGCGCAGCGTACAACACTTTAAAGAGCATCAAAGAGGTTGGGTGATCGCTGGACTTTTAATCGGTGCACCCTTTAGTTTGATTTTGTGGGGAGGAGCGATCGTATTTATCGCATCTTTGTTGTAATTACATCAAAGACGGCGAGAAAGTTCATTCCTTCTAGGGATAGGATAAACCATCACTCGCCGTCATTAGTCATTGGTCAATAGTCATTAGTTTAATGGTTAGTGGTTAGTAGTTGTTTTTTATTACTCTCCTTGTCCCCGTGTCTGGTTGTCCCCTTGTCCTCTTCATTCCCCGTGTCTCCGTGTCTCCGTGTCCCCGCGTCTTTTTCCCCTGTCCCCTGTCCCCTATTTGCTACTTTTGGAGTTGCAATTTTTAATATCTTCTCCAGCAACCAAGGAGCAAAACGTTGACACCAGACTGCGATATGACTTTGCCATCCCACTAAAATTTCTGGTGAATCTTTTTGTAAGCCAGCAACAAGCGCTTTCGCTACTTTTTGAGGAGTCATTGGCATTACCCAACGAAATAACTCTAACTCACGTACCATATCTGTATCTGTAAGAGTTGGCAGCAATGCCATCACCCGAATATTATATGGAGCTAACTCACTGCGCAAAGCTTGAGTAAATCCAACGATCGCAAACTTGGTAGCTGAATATGTCGCCATCGTTGGAGCAGCCACTTTCCCCATCAAGCTGGAAACATTAACTATTGTCCCTTCTCTGCGGCTTGCCATGCGTCGAGCCATCATGTGAGTTAAAGAGTAGGTTCCCAATAAATTGAGAGATAGTTCTTCTTGCACCTGGGGAAGTTTAGATTGCAAAAAAGAGTTTTGGTGTGCTACGCCTGCACAATTAACTAAGATATGAATTGGCCCATAACTGCGCCACAGTTGGGCGATCGCAACATGAACAAACACTGGCTTAGTCAAATCAACTGCCATAATCGCGGCTTCTACTCCCATTGCCTCGATTTCTTTGGCTACCTCTGCTAACTTATGGCGATCGCGTGCCACTAATATCAACCGTTTCATGCCTTGTTGCGCTAGTTCTAGAGCGATCGCACGTCCAATCCCACGGGAAGCCCCTGTCACTAGAGCCACTTTGCCCTGAATATTCATGGATTTAAAACCTCCAGAATTCTAGTCTTACCGCACCTTTGTCATATACAGACGCTATGAGCGCTTTTTCGCAATCCGGTATCAGTAAGACGAAATTTAATCTCACTAAAAATCCACAGCCGAAAATTAACACTTGACGCGATCGGCAGAATGGATATAGCTCATAGTTCACTCCTCTCCTAAATACTTAGGATTCATATGTATCTTTGCACAAACACAATCTAGCAATTAAATCAAGTACCCGCAATCTTTTTTAATAAGTATTTCTTAATACTCATAAGTAACAAATGCATATATATGTATGGAAACTAAACTATATTTTTTGTATAAGTTTTTCTTAATATTCGTTGAGAAATAACTTACTTTTTCTCACAAAAATGCCAAAGAATGTTTATTTTTCAAGAAAATAAGCTACTCTAAAAATTTTAGAACTAAACATCTAATGTAATTTAGCTGAACTCACATTGAGTTGAAGCAAATAACAGATTGATTGCAAAATCTAATTTTTAGGTAATAACGACCACAGATAAACACAGATGCACACGGATAAATTATCTGTGTTCGATTTCTAAAATATAATTTTTGCTTTGCCATTTTAGTTCACAATTAAGATCCCCGACTTTTCACAAAAGTCGGGGATCTATGACTTTAAAGATTAAGATTCAACTAATCCTACGGGGCAAGCAACATTTGTCCCACCTAAACCGCAATATCCACCAGGATTTTTGGCTAGATATTGCTGATGGTAGTCTTCTGCGTAGTAAAACTCAGGCGCATCTAGAATTTCTGTAGTAATGTTTCCGTAACCTGCTTCTTTGAGAGCTTTTTGATACGCATCTCGCGATGCTTCTGCTAATTTTCTTTGTTCCTCAGAATAAACATAAATCCCAGAACGGTACTGAGTGCCAACGTCGTTACCTTGACGCATTCCTTGAGTGGGATCGTGATTTTCCCAAAAGACTTTGAGTATGTCACTGTAACTAATTACTTTGGGATCGTAGACAACCAGAACCACTTCATTATGACCTGTCATGCCGCTACAGACTTCTCGGTATGTGGGGTTGGGCGTTACGCCTGCTGCGTAGCCGACTGCCGTTGTGTATACTCCAGATAATTGCCAAAATTTGCGTTCTGCACCCCAAAAACATCCCATACCAAAGATGGCTATTTCCATACCTTCTGGAAAAGGAGGCTTAATCGGATTGCCGTTGACATAATGACGATTGGTGACTGGCATAGCCTCAGCCCGCCCTGGCAAAGCTTGTTCAGGAGTGGGAAGGGATAATTTTTTACCAAATCCAAATAGCACCATTGATTTTATCTCTGATTCTGAGAAATATTTTGACTTTACTTACATATTTTAAAGATTCTGGCGATCGCTAGTGGGTGGGTTTTCTCTTCTATCTTCTTCATAATTTCCCCCCTCTGGCTGAGTTAGTGCAGTTTCAGAGAAATAGCTATTAATCCAATTCAAAACTGGTATCAACAACAACAGTAAAATTCCAGAAAATATGTCTCCACCCCAACTGTCATGCAACCAATGAAAAGCGCCTTCTTGAACTGTACCGTGAAAGTATGCCAGTAAAGTGTTGCGAACAATATTGCCACTGACGCTAATTAACACTGCTATGGATAAAAACGAAGTGGTTATGCGACGAGAAGACAAAGCACCAGTCCAATAAAGTAGCATCAAGCTAACGTAGAGAGTTGTCAACAGCATTTTTAAGCCCGCACAGTAAGGGGCAACTTCTACAATCCGTTCTTCTACATATATATTGATGCCATCGACAGTTACTGCCATCCCAAGTTGATTTAAGATAAAGCCCGCAGTACCAGCAATGAAGCTTTGCAAGGGGAAAGTATAAGGAGCAATTAAGTAAGGAACTAGAGTTGGTGTTGCCAGAAAAACTAATAGCAGGGGAAATCTTTGCAGTTTCAAGCCTGGAATCCCTTTGAGCCACAAGCACAATCCTGTTAGGATCGCACTAAAGGAAAGATTCACCCATTCGCTAAGTCCGCTCAGATAAAAAACTCCCCCTACCAACAACAATACAGCGCCCAAGGGATGAGTACGATCTGGCAGCCTTTGCCACAATTTTCGCTGTGTCCAGGTGATATAAGCAGCAAAGGGTAAGCCGATTATACCGTGACTAAAATATTCGTGTTCTGTACTAATATTTTTGTGCAACCAACCATCCAGCCAATGTAGTACAACCGGAGCATATAACAGCCCTAAAATACCAACAATTAGCAGGCTAAACAATTGTGGCGAAAGCCAATGTTTTACTTGACGCCGAATGATCATAATTTTTAGCTAAAGTCAATCATCAAACCATTAGCCATTCCACCTAGATTGCAACGGAAAGATTGGTTGGCAGTTCAGCAGCGATCGCACTCGAAATTTCCTTAACTTGGCTGTTGCTCAAGCCGGGATACATCGGCAACGATAGAATTTGCTTTGCCAGCATTTCAGCATGAGGAAAGTCACCGACTTGATAACCCAACTCAGCAAATGCTGGCTGGAGATGACAGGGAATTGGGTAGTGAATGCCTGTTTGAATTCCTGCTGCCATGAGTTGTGCTTGAATTTCAGAACGTTCCACAGGGCAAGAATCACAAATTCTCATCACATAAAGGTGATAAACGTGTCCTTCACCGCTATGGTTTTCTATGGGGATAATTCCGCTTGCTGCTAAGGGTGCTAATTCAGTATCGTAATCCTGGGCAATCTGGAAGCGATCGCGATTCCACTGAGTAAGATATGGTAATTTTTGGTGCAACACAGCAGCTTGAATTGTATCTAAACGGCTATTTGTACCACTTTCCGTATGAAAATACTTTTGAGATGCACCATAATTGCGCAAACGGATCATGATTTGAGCTACATCTGGATCTCGCGTTACGAGCATTCCTCCATCACCCAATCCTCCCAAATTTTTGCTGGGGTAAAAACTAAAAGCTGCTGCAATTCCCACTGAGCCGGCATGGTATCCTTCTCGTTCAGCTAGATGTGCCTGTGCTGCATCTTCAAAAATTAGTAAATTGTAGGTATTAGCCAAGTCCAAAAGCTGTTTTGGCGATACCATTTGACCATAAAGATGTACGGGAATAATAGCCTTAGTTTTCGATGTAATTGCTCTTGTTGCTGCCTCTAAATCAATTAGAGCTGTGCGAGGATCGCAATCTACAAAAATTGGTTTTGCTCCTGCACGTAAAACTCCTATCAGCGTTGCTACAAAGGTGTTAACTGGTAGAATTACTTCATCTCCAAAACCGATATTACAAGCTTGTAAACCAAGGGCGATCGCATCAGTACCTGAGGCTACACCAATGCCATATTTTGAGCCACAAGCAGCAGCAAACGCAGCTTCAAACTCTGAAAGTGCTTGTCCTAAAATAAAATCTCCCTGTTCTAATACAGTCTGAATTGCCTGTTGCAGTTGATTTTGAATTAACTGATGTTGGAAATTTAAGTTTACAAAAGGGATTGCGCTCGGTATATTATTCATTTTCATATATACTCAAAAATCTCATATTAAATTTTTATTAATAAATTCTTAACATACTTCTTCATTTAATGCCATAATTGCTATTAATTATTGTGTATTGCAAGCATGAATTTGTTTTCAATAGATATGAGAAGCTATTAATTTTGAGCAGTAATTTGATAAAAATCAAATTCAAAATAATAATTTTGTAAGTATTAAAGGTATGAGATATTTTATCTAATCGTTTTTGATATTGAAATAATAAAGTGTTGGGAAAAACAACATCCACTAACATTTTCACAACTCTATTTAAAATAGAGGCGCTACTTCTAATTTAAAAATTTGCTCTATGTATGACTTCGGAAATACACCAGGGTAAATTTTTAGTTTCTATTTGCTTCTGAGTTTTATATTACCCAGTTCAACTCCAAGACTAACGTAGCTAGGTATCGACTTTAAAATAACTACGGATTACATTTACAGCAAAAGAGATAGAGAATATATACTGTCTACTGAGGTAACCAAATATTTCAAAAAAGAAGTAGTTAGCTAGATGAAAATTTTTTAGTAAGTTAAAATTTTTACTCTTTCCTTGTTGATCCGCAGCAAAATTGGGGAATGCTTAAGAGTAGCGAATAACCCATAAACAGTGGTTACATGAATTACAGTATCGATAAATTATCAAGGTAGTGGTGGGAATGGTGGAGCCTGAGAATAAGTTTTTACCCCTAAAGGATGGTTGGGAATCCCCAGAAACTAGAGAGCAACAACGCCTGAAGGCATTGTCAGAATTAGGTTTACGACAACCAGAAACCATTCCTGTTTTTGAAGAAGCCACTCAAACGGCAGCCCATTTTTTAGAAGCACCAATCTCTATTTTGGGATTTGTGGATCAAGAACGCCATTGGTTCAAGTCAGCAGTTGGTTTATCCAGACTAGGATTAATGAATCAATTGGCGCAAAATCGCCAATTATTACGTTGGGAGTCTTTTTGCACTCAGGTTGTAGAAGGAGTGCAGGCTGTAGTTATCAATGATACTAAGCACTTGGCAAATACAGAGCTAGCCGCCAGTAAGTTAGTGCAAGATTATGGCATTCGCGCCTATTTAGGAGCACCACTAATTGATGCTTGTGGAAATTGTTTAGGTGCGCTGGCTGTAATGGACTTGGTGCCACGCAATTTTACTCATCGTGATATTGAGTTTTTACAAATAATAGCTCGTTGGAGCATGAGTGAATTTGAGCGTAATCGGTTATTGCAATCTGTTTCAGACAGCACAATTTCCATGAGTACTGCTAATTGGTCACTACCAGAAGTTAGTACTAGTGAAATCCAAATTAGTCCGGTTACAATTCAAACAGATTCTGTTCCTACCAACCAACTCAAGTTGAAGCTTTTGGAACAGTTAACTCAAGAGTTGCGCACACCCTTAACATCTGTGTTGGGTATGGCTAGTGTACTTGGACGCGAAATATACGGCCCTTTGACTACTAAGCAAAGAGAATATTTAGACATTATCCAGCATAGTGGTCGATACTTACTTTCCTTAGTGAATGAAATTACTGAACTAGGAGCAATGGATGAAAGCCAAAATACACTAAACATTGCTCCTGTGGATATAGAAATGTTATGTCAACAGGCAATAAATACTCTTGAAGAAGCCGCCAATCGCTGTAAGCAAGATATTCGCCTCTCTATTGAACCAGGACGTAATCGCATTTGGCCCTTAGATAAAGACAAGGTACGACAAATGTTGTATCACCTGATTTTTAGCGTGATTCAACTATCTGCCACAGGCAGCGTTGTTCGGATTCATGTCTCATATAAGGAGAATACGCTCCATATTACGATTTGGGTTTCCCATCCTTGGTTGGGAGATGGGATTACAGAAGTTGATCCTTATTTCCGACTCAACAGCTCACCATTGCTTGAACTAACAAGTGAGGCAAAAACTTACGATCACCCGGAAAATCAAGAAATAACACTCAAATTACCATTAGCAATAGATCAGCTTAATAATGGGAGAGTTTCCGTTTCGAGTATCCTGGATATAACTAAGCAGCATGGTAATCTCTCACGGGAAAGCTTGGGTTTGTTGCTCAGTTGTGAGTTGGCAGAATTACACGGCGGGTACATTTCGATTCAAGGCTCACCAGAATCAGGATACCGTTATGTCTTAACTTTGCCGATAAATCAAGAAAAAGCACAAGCAATGAGTGATGTTTCCTCAAATACTTCTTCTTAGTACACACAATTTTAGACTGGCGCAGCACGACAAACACAAAAATATATATACAAGTTTTCTCTTTTGTCTTTGAGCATTAACTGTCTTCAATTAGCATGGACTATGAGTTGAAAGTTTTTCAACTTTTAGAGCTACCTGAATTATCATAAATCTGCACTCTGTGCTAATTGCTTACAGTATCTTATGAATTTAATCTGGCAAAAATTTACATTATCCGATTTACCACTGAAAGAATATCTTGGTACTAGCTATTTACACAGTTTTTTAGTGGGCTTATTAAGATCTTGGCGACAAACCAGTATCTTGATGCAGTGGGGAGACGCAATTTCGGCTGCTTTAGTGAGCTTGGTGTTTGTATTAGCACCATTTACTGTGAATAATACAGCTGTGCTGGGGATATTAATGTTGGCTTGTGGAGCCTTTTGGTTACTATTGACTTTGTCCGACGAAGTCACATCCCCAAGTACTTTATTTGTGACTCCAATTCACTTGTTATTATTACTTTTTTGGGGAGTTTGTGTAGTTGCTACAGCCTTATCTCCAGAAAAAAGGGCAGCTTTAGCAGGGTTAATAAATTTTACACTCTACTTGCTGCTGTTTGCACTGTGTGCCAGGATACTCACCTCACCCCGGATTAGGTCTTGGTTGCTGATTTTATACTTGCATATGTCTTTACTTGTGGGTGTCTATGGGGTGCGGCAGAAGTTTTTTGGTGCTGCACAGTTAGCGACTTGGGTTGATCCTGAATCACCATTGTCTAAGAATACAAGGGTTTATAGTTTTTTAGGAAATCCGAATTTGCTGGCTGGATATTTGCTGCCAGCCGTGATTTTAAGTTTAGTGGCGGTGTTTGCTTGGCGGGGATGGGTGCGAAAATCTTTAGCAATCACGATGTTGGTTGTAAATCTAGCCTGCTTCCGTTTTGCTGACAGTCGTGGTGGTTTTATTGGTTTGGCAGTTGGATTAGTTGTTTTGGTGTTGCTACTGCGCTACTGGTACGGTGAGTATCTACCCCGGTTTTGGCGAATCTGGTTAGTACCGATGCTTTTGGGGTTTTTTGTGGCTGCTTTTGTTGTCGCTTTTGGATTTTCAGAAACTTTTCGCTTGCGCATTCTCAGTATTTTCGCTGGTCGTGGCGATAGTAGTAATAACTTTCGTATCAATGTCTGGATGGCAGTAATTAAAATGATTCAAGACTATCCAGTCTTTGGTATCGGCCCTGGACATGATGTTTTTAATAGAATTTATCCACTTTACCAACTGCCTCGATACAATGCCCTTAGCGCTTATTCAATTTTGCTAGAAGTGGCTGTGGAGACTGGCATAATTGGTTTAACTAGTTTTATATGGTTTTTAGTAGTAATGTTTAATACAGGTTGGTCGGAACTACAAAGACTGCGCCAATCATCAAGTGTAGACGGTTTGTGGTTAATTGGAGCGATCGCTGCCTTGGCTGGTATGCTAGGTCATGGTTTTGTAGATACCGTCTGGTATCGTCCAGCAGTCAATAGTATTTGGTGGCTATTAGTAGGTTTAGTTGCCAGCTACTGGACATCTTCAGCTCAAGCTCAAACTCAACAGGTAGATTCACTTCATTCACAATCTGCACCAAATTAAAGGGATAGGGGACAGACAAGAGAAATTGTCATAATTGGTTATAGAATTTTACCGTGATGAAATGAAGTGAAAAAAGCCTTGGAGGACAATGTATCCAAGGCTTTTTGTATATAGTCATCTTTCCAACAGTGTGTTATGGAGCAAATTTAGATTTGATCGGTAAATTTATTCTCTGTAGGTAGTGCTACCCACAGCATTAGGATCGCGATATCGAGTGGGTTCGTCATTGCGCTTTCTGCCAGCTAAACCAGCCAAACCCAAAAGTCCAAGTAATCCTAGCCAACCCCAATCGAAACCTTCGTCTTCCTCAACTCTAGTACCTGGTGCAGGTGTGGTTTGAACTCCAGGTTGAGTTTGCTGAACTTGTGCTTGTGCAGGTAGAGTTAAGGGCAAAATAACCATAGTCAAAGTGACAACACCAGCACTCACAGCTTTAGTGAAATAACTTTTCATAGTAAAAGTTCCTTGTCTATTTCAAAGTTATTCACCACTGTATCGACTCACCCAGTAAACATAATCAATCTGTAGCTATAAACTCAACTTACGCTAAACTCACGCTTAAGACATATAGATTTCAATCATTCTCTCAAGGCTAGGACTAGGATAAGAATAATATCCAGTTAAGCATTTATAGTGGTTTAATAGCCCTTTATAAATTCGCTAGCCAATTTACAAGATTTTTCATTCATTAATTTAGGCGCAAGTACAATTCTCAATGAGCGATAAGAGTGACGGTTACAAAGTTATTAGTGACAATCGGCAAGCCCGGTATTTATATGAAATTCTCGAAACTTACGAAGCTGGTATCCAGTTGACTGGAACTGAAGTTAAATCGATTCGTGCGGGTAGGGTTAATCTCCAAGATGGCTATGCTTTGATTCGCAATGGAGAGGCATGGCTAATTAACGCGCATATTTCGCCTTATACAGCTAGTGGACAATATTTTAACCACGAACCACGCCGCACACGCAAGCTACTACTGCATCGCCAAGAACTTCGTAAACTGATTGGCAAGGTGGAACAGCAGGGCTTGACTTTAGTGCCTTTGAAAATGTATCTCAAACGCGGTTGGGTGAAAGTAAGTATAGCTCTTGTCAGAGGGAAGAAACTCCATGACAAGCGAGAAGATCTCAAAAAACGCCAAGATCAGCGCGAAATGCAACGGGCAATGAAGAATTATTAAGATTAGGGATTAGGGACTGGTGACTAGGGACTAGGAATTTTAAATTTTGAATTTTAGATTCAATTCTAATCCCCTATCACCATTACCCAGTACCCAATCACCAATACCTAGTACCCAGTAAATTTTTCTTGCTCTGAATCTTCTCTAAATAACCCCAACACAGGGCCGAGAATTGCCCCAAATAGAAAACCACCAGCGTGCGCCCAGTATGCAATACCACCACTTTCCATACCAATATTGGTAGGTGCTTCTAAGCTAGCAACGCCGTAAAAAGCTTGTTGGAGAAACCAGAATCCGAGAAAGAAATATGCTGGAACGCGGAAGGTAGGAAAGAAAAATCCCAAGGGAACTATACCTAATACTTCTGCTTGAGGGAAACGGATAATATACGCTCCCATGACGCCAGCGATCGCTCCACTTGCCCCTAATGAAGGAACTGCGGAAGTTTGTGAGAAATACCACTGAGCTAATGTCGCTAAAATACCGCAGCCTATATAGAAAAATAAATACTTAACATGGCCTAACTTATCTTCAACGTTATTGCCAAAAATCCACAGAAACAACATATTGCCAGCCAAGTGTAGCAAACCGCCATGCAAAAATTGTGCAGTAATTAAAGTCACCCACTCTGGCACTGGTTGATTGACAGTGATACCTCCAAAGCTAGCTGTTAATTCTCGCGGCACTACTGCAAACAGGTGAAAAAAACTATCTAAATATTGGGGAGGCAGACTCGCTTCATAAATAAAAGCGAGAACGTTAGCTGCAATCAGCCCATAGGTAACATAAGGTGTGATTTTTGTTGGATTATTATCTCTAATTGGAACCACAGGAGTTTTTGTAAATCTTCTAGAACAAGATTTACAATACCTAATTTGTTAAGTATTTCTGCCAACCTCTAGATAGATTTAGAACGCCACATCAGAGATATTTCTTTTGTAGAATAAGTTTTGATAATTGCCAAATCTAATGATTTGAATTAATTAACGTTATTCTTTACTCGGTATCAAGTTATACTTCAATTTTATTTGAAATCATCTATAATCATCCTCGCTTAAAGTCATTATAACTTCAGGTCAGTTGACTGATTTGCTTAATAGTAAAATTTAGTTACTAGCTTATATGTCAAGAAAGATGGAAAATTTGTTTCAAAATCCTTTAGTATACGTTCTTCTTTGATTAAAAAGACCTAAATAGTGGCAAAGTTAGGGAAAAAACAACGGCATTAAAGATCATGTTTAAAAATTAGAAACTATCTCTATCTGGTGAAGACTACCAACTATAGATGTGTCATAATGGTGCTCCGATTTAATGGTAAATTCTAAGCAGTGGATATATTTTTTGTACACAATTTTGTTACTTATGTTTGTGATTTCTGAAGTTAGAACTATATATGTATGTATATGTATAATTAAGTTTAATTTAATTAAGGACTTATAATTGATGATGTGTTACAAATTATAAAAAAGTTGGCTCTAGTTCTACAGCTATTTAGATGTAAGTTTAACTTTGGGAATACAACTGAATAATACCTCTTGTGATTGGAAGATATATTGGTAATTCATTCTACAGAGTGTTATTAGCTGGTAATCCTGTCATAGTATGAAACATAAGAGTCCTATTATTGTCTGTGTTTGCTGACAGTGTTTATAGAAGCAAATTTCTTAGGAAAAAATGCTAGGGGTGTACTTTCCATGCCCTTGACAATCCTTGTAGTGGACGACGATCTAGGCACTCGTCTGTCTATTAGCGATTATCTTGAATTGTCTGGCTACTCGGTAATTACTGCTAATGACGGTCAAGAGGCTTTGACAAAGGTGGAGGAGTTCCATCCTGATTTAATAGTCACCGACATTGTCATGCCACAGATGAATGGTTATGAATTAGTGCGCCAGGTACGACAAAAACCTATGTTTCGGTTATTGCCTGTCATTTTGTTAACAGCACGAACAAGAACACAGGAAAGAATTCTTGGCTATCAGTCTGGATGTGATTTGTACTTACCTAAACCGTTTGAATTAGAAGAACTAGGAGCAGCTATTCGCAATCTCTTGGCGCGATCGCAACTCATTCAATCTGCATATAATGTTTCCTATCCAGACAATGCAAGTGCCTCTACCCCCACAACTACTGTGGAGTTACTTTCCGAATTAACTCCCAGAGAACAGGAAGTTTTAGAACTTTTGACTCATGGTCTTTCCAATGCTGAAATGGGTCAGAAGCTACACCTGAGTCCTCGGACAGTGGAAAAGTATGTAAGTAGTTTATTAAGAAAAACTACCACTAATAACAGAGCAGAATTGGTACGTTTTGCTATTAAACACGGACTGGTGGAATAGCTAAATCAACCAATAATTTTTTTATTAAAAACAAAATCTGATTAGCTGATTAAACGTTACAAAAAGTAATAAATTATTATCTATTCCAAATTTCCTATTGCTTTTGCGAGCGCGTAGCTCCTCCTAAAGGCTCTTGCTCGACTTTTCCAATCGCAAAGTTAGATTCCATCTGTTCTAACACAACTTGCCAAACTTCATATCCATTTTTACTAAGATGTAATCCATCTGTAGTTAGATCTTCTCGCAAATTGCCTTGAAAGTCAGCAAACCAATCATGTAAATTCAGATAACTGGCTTTTTCTTGTCGAGTGATTAAAGCTAGCTGGCTATTAATACGACGAATTCGGCTATTAGAAATAGAAGCAAGACGAGTTGGTAATATTGATTGGACAAGAATCAAGCTACCTGGATGATTTTGGCGTAAGCGGCGAATAATTAAACGGTAATTGCGTAAAACTGCCTGATCGTTCATACCCTTACGCAAGTCATTAATTCCAGCCATCACATAAATTACATCTGGCTTGGTTGCGGCAAAAGCAGACAATCTGTTGAGGATGCCACTAGAAGTATCACCAGATATTCCCTGATTCAACCACAATTTCCCAGGAGGTAGCTTTTCGTTGGGGAACCACATACTTAAAGAATCACCAACTAACACATTTAGGCGATTTGCACCTTGTCCTTTAACCATTGCTCTGGCTTCCATTGCCAACAAGCTTTTCCAGTCTTCATAAGTAAGCTGGGACTTTTTCCCAGACTCCGACAAAGACTGTAATTCATCTTCGCTTAGGCGTGTATAAATTTGACCAGCTTTTAGGGCTGCTAATCTATAGTAGTAAAGTTGACTGCCAGATAAAAATCTCCGAGTTGGTTGGTATATTGACTGAATAGAGGATTCAACTGATATCGGCACATTCGGGTTGCTAAATTGTGGTGAGGGAGTTTCCACCGTTGAAGCAACTGTTTCACCTGCTACTGCCTGCGAACTCTCGTTTGTATTCAACTGTAGTTGATTACTTTCTGACTTGAAAACTAGGGGCTGTGGCAACGTTGTGACTGGAACAGCTAATCCTGCAATTAAGCCTGCTGCCAATAAATAAACGTTCCTCATCTCGTAAGTTTCTCCTATGACTACTATTTTGTCCAATGACAGCGTTTCTCGGCTGATTGCAGGAAATTTCTTGAATCAGCTAATTATTTACCTTTTACAGTATTTACACTGTATCGGTGTAATTAGCTAGCTGAGGAGATTCGTTTTTACAGTATCTTTAATGTTTTTTCTTAGTAGTATAAATTTTGTTCGATTTTTTATACTTCTCCTGACCCTAAATTTAACTAGAAAATTATTTTGTGTGTTTTATCTTTAAGGAAACTGCTATGGATCTACAAATCTATAACGACTGCCAATCACATAATCTTCATTAATTTCAAATGATATCCATTGTCTTTGCAAGGTTTCTGCAACAAAACCGGTTGTATTAGAACCCGAAAATGGCTCTAAAACTGTATCGCCTTCATCAGTTAAAAATTTGATAAAAAACTCTGCGAAACCTTGAGGAAAACGTGCAGGATGTGGTTGTATCCCCATTAATTTACAGCGACGTAAGTAGGCGCTATTTGATTCAGTATTAGCAATTTCTAGCAAATTAGGTGGAATTGCACCCTTGTTATCTTTTTGGAATTGCTCGGAAATATCATGTCCACTAGGACGCATTTTGGCTTTATAACCATTTTTAAGTAATTGCTTCATACTCTCGCTGTATGGCTTTAAAACTTTTCTATTATCAGCTTTGGGGTTGGGGGTTTTCGATAACCACCAAACGATATTTACTGAGTCTTTCACACGAATACGCCTAATTGTTACCCACTCAGCTGGAGTTGGTAGTCGTGCCGGATTATAGTGATAAAACTCTTGAGCTAGAAAAAAACCAACTTCTTTGCACAACCTCACTAAAAGCTCATATTGATAGATACTCCGCACGGGATTTCCAGGTAGATAAGCACCACCTAAATCAAGCACAAATGAGCCATCCTCTGCAAGTACTCTTTTAAATTCATAAGCGAAAGGTAGAAACCATTCTATATATTTTTCTGCGCTTTCGTTACCGTATTCTTTTTTGCGGGTAAGCGCAAATGGAGGGGAGGTAATAATTAAATTAATACTGCTGTCTTCGATATATTTAATTAGTTTTTGGCTATCACCTAAATATGCTGAACCATATTTATGAGAATAATAGGGTATCAAATTTAGAGATTCTTGTGGCGTTATTTGTTTGGATTTCAAGGGTTATGGTTTTGGAGAATAATGAAACTAGTTTATAGTTTATATACACTTTGTTGAAGGGGCGGGCAAGATACGCATCCCACAACAGATGTTTCTACTCTCTTTCTAGTCGGAGGTAGAGGCGGGCAAGATGCCCACCCCACAAGAGATATTTCTACAAAATTCTTGTTAAGAAGCTTGCCAGAAAAAGGAATAATCTTCAGGAGTTTTTGAAAGAGCAGCTTTGACAGGATTTTGCCTAATGTAATCCCAATATGTCTGAAACTCTTCTTCATTTCTAATAATGCGATCGTATCGCTCATCTTGCCAGACTGCACCTCTATGTTTCATTAACTTAGGAATTTTTTTAGCACTATAACCTTTGATACTTTTCATAATGCTACTAAGTGACCAAAATTCATTGTCTAATTTGAACCAAGGCTGAATTAGTATATGGACATGGTCTGCCATTACAACAAAGATATAAATGTTATATCTCTTGTTATTAAAAAATAGACAAGCATCAAATACTACTTGCCTAGCTTCTGGGGTAAGTTCTAACTTTTCCCAAGTACTAAAAGTAATGAAATAAACTGCTCCATCTAACTCCCAATGAGGTAAATTTCTTTGGGTAATTTTAAACTTTGGCTCTTGCATATGGGACAGGAAGGTAATTGTATATTTATCTTGTAGGGTGGGCATCTTGCCCGCCCCTTTATTTATTTTTCCCATTCCAAAAAGAGAAAATTTAAATTCTAAAAAGAGAAAGTTTAATATCTTTACTTAATCTTGTAAAAATTTTACCTGTTTTTAATCTAGGACGGGTGAGATACCCATTCAACAAGACAATTTTGTTGATTGTTCAACTGAAGCGGCATCAATTCTACTACACCCAAACCAGTGATTTATAAGTTATCCTGACAAGAAGAAAGCTGTAATAAAAAATCAGCTTGAGAAATTAAATCAGAAGTCGAATCAATATTTTTCATTCTATTAATATATTCTAGAAATTCAAAACTCATATTTTTCAATCCTTTTTTAGTAAATTTGTTCCATAAATTATTAATTTTTAATTCTTTTATAGAAGAAGGTTTAAATACCTCTAAACCTAAATCTTTGAAAAAAAATCAAATCTTTACTATCTAAATTGGATTTTAATAAAACATGAACTTAACTTGTATTAAAAGAAGTTAATAAACAGTCGAATTTTTCAATTTCTTGGTAATTTATAGAAATATAAGTATATTTTAAATAATGCATTTTCTTTATTGCTTCTTTATTGATGCATTTAGCATAATGAGCTCCTTCAAGGGGTATAAAATTTATAAATTTATAAAATTTTTCTAGTAATTCTCCATTTATACCTGGTTCTACTATTAGTCTTTTATCTGTTAAATGCATAGTATAGCTGTCTAAGTTGGGTGAATATCCAAAAAAAGTTTTTTCATAAGGCATAACTGCAAATGAATAAAGATGAGATTCTGAATCTTCTAAATTAGCATTAGTCGTTTTGATAGGATTATATTTTTCAATTGCTAAGTCTCCGAGCATTTAAATAGATGATAATGATGAGCATCATGTCTGTCCTTGCTTTTATATTTCCCATACCAAAATTAAAAATTTCAAACTTCTCTTGTTGATTAAACATCTTGCCCCACCATAAAAAATCCCCCGCCAAATGGCGGGGGATTTCAATTAATTACCTACAAAACTAGCAGCCCAATTAACCGAACTTACCAGCCGTCGAGGCAATTAGGAATGCTGCGTAAGTTAGAACATAGCCCACAGTGAAGTGAGTTAAACCAACCAAACGAGCTTGAACGATTGACAGAGCAACGGGCTTGTCCTTCCAGCGAACTAAGTTTGCTAGTGGAGTACGCTCGTGCGCCCAAACAAGAGTTTCAATCAACTCTTGCCAGTAACCTCTCCAGGAGATCAAGAACATGAAGCCAGTTGCCCAAACGAGGTGTCCGAATAGGAACATCCAAGCCCAAACAGACAGGTTGTTCATGCCGTAAGGGTTGTATCCGTTGATCAACTGAGCGGAGTTAGCCCAGAGATAATCGCGGAACCAGCCCATCAGGTAGGTAGAGGATTCGTTAAATTGAGCTACGTTGCCTTGCCAAATTCCCAGGTGTTTCCAGTGCCAGTAGAAGGTTACCCAACCAACTGTGTTTAATGCCCAGAAAGTAGCTAGGTAGAAAGCGTCCCAACCGGAGATGTCGCAAGTACCGCCACGACCGGGGCCGTCGCAAGGAAAGGCATAACCGAAGTCTTTTTTATCGGGCATCAGCTTAGAACCACGGGCATCCAAAGCACCTTTCACGAGTACGAGAACGGTGGTGTGGATAGCCAACGCGAAGGCGTGGTGTACCAAGAAGTCGCCAGGGCCGATAGTTAAGAACAGGGAGTTAGTGCCAGAGTTAATTGCATCCAACCAACCTTGCAACCAAACGTTACCGTAGTTGGGGTAGGCTGTGTAAGCAACGCTATCTGGGTTAGACAACAGGACGTTTAGTCCGTAAAGCACTTTACCGTGAGAAGCTTGGATGAACTGAGCAAACACAGGTTCGATCAGGATTTGCTTCTCTGGTGTGCCAAAAGCAACAACTACGTCGTTGTGAACGTACAGACCTAAGGTGTGGAAACCTAAGAAAAGGGATACCCAGCTTAGGTGAGAGATAATCGCTTCTTTGTGCTTCAGTACACGCTCTAATACGTTGCCCTTATTTTGTTCGGGATCATAATCACGAACCCAGAAGATGGCACCGTGAGCGAAAGCACCAAGCATCAAGAAAATTGCGATGTATTGGTGGTGAGTATAAAGAGCCGCTTGAGTTGTATAGTCCTTACCGATAAAGGCATAAGGAGGCATAGCATACATATGCTGTGCTACCAAGGAGGTAATAGTTCCCAAAGCAGCTAGGTGAATACCCAACTGGAAGTGTAGAGAGTTGTTATAGGTGTCGTACAAACCTTGGTGAGGCAGGTTGAACTGACCTTCACTCTTGGTACCAGGTACTAAACCAGATTTGGAGTTCAGCATTTCTTTGATGCTGTGACCAATTCCAAAATTAGTCCGGTACATATGGCCGGCGACGATGAAGATAACAGCGATCGCCAAGTGGTGGTGAGCCATATCGGTCAGCCACAGCGATTCTGTCTGAGGATGGAAGCCACCTAAGAAGGTCAAAATCGCTGTACCAGCACCTTGGGAAGTACCAAATACGTGGTTTGCAGTATCGGGGTTAGAAGCGTAAACTCCCCAGTTACCAGTAAAGAAGGGTTGCAAGCCTGCCGGGTGGGGCAGAGTGCTCAAGAAGTTATCCCAACCTACGTGCTGTCCGCGAGATTCGGGGATAGCAACGTGAATCAAGTGACCAGCCCAAGCCAGAGAGCTAACACCAAACAAACCCGCTAGGTGGTGATTGAGGCGAGGCTCTGCACTCTTAAACCAAGAGAGGCTGGGACGGAACTTGGGTTGCAGATGCAACCAACCAGCAAACAAGAATACTGATGCCAGGATGAGGAGGAACACAGAACCCATGTATAGGTCGCTGTTCGTCCGCATACCGATGGTGTACCACCAGTGATAAACACCAGAGTAAGCAATGTTTACCGGATAGTTAGCTCCACCTTGGGTGAAAGCTTCTATTGCGGGCTTACCAAATTGAGGGTCCCAAATCGCATGAGCGATCGGACGGATGTGAAGAGGATCTTTAATCCACTGTTCAAAGTTACCTTGCCAGGCTACGTGAAATAGGAGGCTGGATGCCCAC
The DNA here is from genome assembly GCF_030381805.1 of Chlorogloeopsis sp. ULAP01. NCBI lineage: Bacteria > Bacillati > Cyanobacteriota > Cyanophyceae > Nostocales > Chlorogloeopsidaceae > Chlorogloeopsis > Chlorogloeopsis sp. ULAP01. The sequence goes on along the minus strand of NZ_JAUDRH010000003.1, from coordinate 201,930 downwards.
AGGAAAATGATTGCCACATGACCGAAGTGAGTAGCGAAAATCTTTTGGTAAAGATTTTCTTCTGTCATGCCATCATGGCTTTCAAAGTCATTTCCTGTAGCCATCGCATACCAGATCCGACGTGTCGTCGGGTCTTGCGCGAGATCCTGGCTAAATTTTGGAAATTTTGTCGCCATAGGTTTGAGAAATCCTCTGACTTTTAGCCATCAGGTATCAATGTTCTTAAGGAGTTCTGAGTTAGGAGTTTTGAGTTAATGGTTGTCAGTTAGTGGTTGTTCTTGTCGATGTTAACCGCTAAAAACAACTTGTAGCCCATCACTCATAACCCATTGCTCCTAAATGCTGGTTGCTAGCCTAATGAGAGAATATGTGCGTGGAAGAACGCCCATGTCGTGGCAATTCCTCCCAAGAGGTAGTGAGCTACACCAACTGCACGACCCTGAATAATACTCAGAGCACGGGGTTGAATTGTAGGTGCCACTTTCAGTTTATTATGTGCCCAAACGATGGACTCAATTAATTCTTGCCAGTAGCCACGACCACTGAACAGGAACATTAAGCTGAATGCCCAAACAAAGTGAGCGCCTAAGAACATAAGTCCGTAAGCTGACAGCGCACTGCCATAGGAGTTGATCACCTGTACTGCTTGCGCCCACAAGAAGTCACGCAACCAGCCATTGATGGTGATGGCACTTTGGGCAAAGTTACCACCAGTAATATGAGTCACATTACCAGCTGCGTCTACTGTTCCCCAGACGTCAGATTGCATCTTCCAGCTAAAGTGGAAAATTGCGATCGAAATGGTGTTGTACATCCAGAACAAACCGAGGAACACGTGATCCCAACCAGAAACTTGACAGGTACCACCACGACCAGGGCCGTCGCAGGGGAAACGGAAGCCTAAGTTTGCTTTATCTGGGATTAAACGTGAACTGCGGGCAAACAGGAAGCCTTTCAAGAGAATTAGCACTGTGACATGAATTTGGAATGCGTGAATGTGGTGGATCATAAAGTCCGCCGTACCCAACGCAATCGGCATCATTGCCACTTTACCGCCGACGGCAAGAATACCACCGCCAAAGGCATAGCTAACAGGTTCAAGTGCATTTGGCGCGGTTGCTCCTGGTGCTACAGTGTGTAGGTTTTGTACCCACTGAGCAAATACAGGCTGCAACTGGATTGCCGCATCCGAGAACATATCTTGCGGACGGCCCAAAGCACGCATGGTGTCATTATGAACGTACAGCCCAAAGCTATGGAAGCCAAGGAATATACAAACCCAGTTGAGGTGAGAGATGATTGCATCCCGGTGACGAATCACACGATCCAGAACGTTATTTTGGTTCACAACAGGATCGTAATCGCGCACCATGAAAATGCTAGCGTGAGCAGCACCACCAACAATTAGGAAACCGCCAATCCACATATGGTGAGTAAATATGCAGAGTTGGGTAGCGTAATCGGTTGCTAAGTACGGATACGGAGGCATCGCGTACATATGGTGGGCAATGATGATGGTCAAAGAACCCAAGAAAGCAAGGTTAGTTGCCAATTGAGCATGCCAAGATGTGGTCATGTTCTCGTAGAGACCCTTGTGACCTTCACCAGTGAAGGGGCCTTTGTGGTTTTCTAGGATCTCTTTGATGCTGTGACCAATACCCCAGTTGGTACGGTACATATGACCAGCAACGATGAATAATACCGCGATCGCCAAGTGGTGATGGGCAATATCAGTCATCCACAAGCCACCTGTTACCGGGTTTAAACCACCCTTGAACGTCAGGAAGTCAGCATACTGACCCCAGTTCAATGTGAAGAAAGGTGCTAAACCACTGGCAAAGCTGGGATATAACTCGGTTAACAAGTCTTTGTTCAGGATGAACTCGTGGGGCAGGGGTACATCCCGAAGAGGAACTCCTGCATCCAAAAGCTTGTTGGTTGGTGCGGAAACATGGATGATGTGTCCTGCCCACCCCAAGGAACCACAACCCAGCAATACTTGCAGGTGGTGATTTAGCATTGACTCCACATTCTGGAACCATTCCAGTTTAGGAGCACGCTTGTGGTAGTGGAACCAGCCAGCAAACAGGAACAAACCTGCTAATACCAAACCGCCAATAGCTGTGCAATACAGTTGGAAGGAGTTGGTAATCCCCCAGCCACGCCAAACCTGGAATAAGCCGGAAGTAATTTGAATGCCGTGGAAGCCACCACCGACATCCCCGTTCAAAATGTCTTGACCAACAATTGGCCAAACGACTTGAGCGCTAGGCTTGATGTTGAGGGGGTCGCTCAACCAAGCTTCGTAGTTTGAAAAACGAGCGCCATGAAAAATCATCCCGCTCAACCACAAGGTCACTACAGCTAAGTGACCAAAGTGGGCTGCAAATATCTTGCGGGAAATGTCTTCTAAATCACTTGTATGTGTATCAAAATCGTGGGCGAGTGCATGCAGGTTCCAAATCCATGTAGTGGTTTTGGGACCTCTGGCTAGGGTTCTGTCGAAGTGTCCTGGTTTTGCCCATCGTTCAAACGAAGTTGGAACCGGATCGTTATCGACTATCACTCTTGCCTTTTTTTCCTCTCGCTCCGGAGGACTTATTGTCATTCGACCTCCTCTCTTAAAAAGGGACTGAGGAATCATTGTGACCACAAGCTGTCTTCTTGGTTTTTATGAACCAAATCGCATTTTCCATTTATAATTTGGAGCCGCGATGAAGACCTTGTGTGGGGAGTGGTTTCTGTTGAATTATAAAGTCTTCTCTTGTACATTGTTGGAGACTTTTTAACAATAATTCAAAATCCCCAGATTTATTGTCTCATCTACTTTCTGATTCTAAAACACTTGTCAAAAAGTCAATAGTTTCTCTATTTATTTTACAAAGCTAAACAATTCGCAAAATTTATGGTTATTTTTTGAGCGATCGCTGCCTTTTACTCTTAGAGCTTTGAAACTAATTAAAAAATATCGAATTTTTCGTTACAGGTTATACCAAAATATAGTTAAATAGCTGTAAGAAGAAATAGTTAAAATCGCCACATAATTATCTTAGATAGTACTGACGTAGATTCAAAAACTGAAATTTTCAGTCCAAGGACAGGTAGTTAAAAAAGGATTTCACCTTTTGGGCTATAGTTCCGAATGGACAGTTTGCGCCAAAATGCAACATAAATTCTGTCTGTTGTTTAGGAATGGGTGAAAAACATGAACTCGTGGCGGACAACGGCTGCAACTCTGATAAAGTCGCTAATGGTATTGGCTTTAGTATTAAATTTAACTAGCTGTGGTAATCAAACCATCAGCCAAGAGCCATCTGGTAGTTTACGAGAAAGCCCTACAATTTCAACGAAGCAATTCTCGGAGGTTGCCCCACCAACAGTCATTCAAGAACTACGTCAAATCTTAGAAGTATATCGGCCTCAGGTATCAATAGTGACTCCTAAGCAGGATGAAGTTCTGCAAGATAACACAGCTACAGTCCGCTTCCAGGTTAAAGATTTACCTATATTTAAAGATTCACAATTGGATATGGGGCCCCATTTGCACGTAGTAGTTGACAATCAACCGTACATTGCAGTTTACGATTTAAATCAACCGTTGACTTTACCAGACTTGTCCCCTGGTACCCATACCTTACGTGTTTTTGCCTCTCGTCCTTGGCATGAAAGCTTTAAAAATGAAGGTGCCTACGCTCAGACAACATTTCACATCTTTACCAAAAGCGACGACAACAACCCCGCTCCAAATTTACCCCTGCTAACCTATAGCCGTCCTAAAGGCAGTTATGGAGCAGAGCCGATTCTACTGGATTTTTACTTGACAAATGCGCCCTTACACCTGATTGCGAAAGATAACCCTGATAATCAGTTTGCAGATTGGCGCATCCGCTGCACTATCAATGGTGAAAGTTTTGTTCTCGATCGCTGGCAAGCAGTTTACCTAAAAGGCTTTAAACCAGGTAAAAACTGGGTAAAACTAGAATTTCTTGATAACCAAGGTAATCCTGTCAAAAATGAATTTAACAGCACAGTCAGGCTAATAACCTACGAGCCAAAAGGTAAAGACACCCTTTCTAAAATTGTTAGAGGAGAACTTTCTGCAGATCGAGTTCGCGCAATTGTAGATCCCAACTACACAGCTAAAGTACCTACTACTGAGCCCACCCCAACTCTTACACCAGAAATTCAACCCCCAGAAGAAAAACAGCCGAGTTTTGAAGTTGCACCTACACCAACTCCCAGCATCACACCCACGGTTGAAACTACACCAGAAATTCAACCCCCAGAAGAAAAACAGCCTGTTCCTGAAGTTGAGCAAGCACCCCCAACTCAACTAGAGAAACCAAAAGGTGGCTTTTTCAATCGTTTCCAAAATCGAGCAGGTAAAGCACCTATTCCACAACCAACAGAAATATCTCCTAGCCCAACTCCAGTATTAGAACCACCACCGGAAATTGCACCAGAACCTGAAGCTACTCAGTTACCAGAAACACAGGCTACTCAGCCAGAGAAATCTCGATTTGGCAAATTTTTCCAGCGTCGTACAACTGAGAAGCCAATTCCTCAAGCTACACTAGAGCCATCTCCTAGCGTTTCTCCCACACTACCGGAAATTATTGAGACTCCAGCCCCAGAAACTACAGTTGATCCTCAAGTTACTCAACCAGAAAAATCAAGATTTACTAGATTTTTTAATCGCCGCACAGGTAATCTATCAACTCCGCAACCTTCACCAGAAGTATCTCCTAGCCTACCTCCAACGCTACCTGAGATTGTGAATGAGTCTCCCGCGCCCGAACAGGAATTTTTACCGGAAGCTGATTCGAGACTTCTACCTCAAAAAGTTGCTCCTCAGCCAGAAAAACCAAGATTAGAAAGATTTTTTAATCGTCGGCAGTATCCAAATGCTGCGCCATCTCCAACTTTACCTTTTGCTCGACCACAGATAAATCAGCCTTCTGCACCGGAAAGTACAGCAACGCCTGAGCAACCAAGCGAGTAAATTCACAATTAATTGTGATAAAACAAGATCCCCGACTTTTTTGAAAGGTCGGAGATCTTTGTCTTTAATAGTAGCTTTTTAAAACGCAAAAGAGCGCAGAGTGAGCGCATTAGGCGTTTCGCCTTCCCGCAGGGTAGGAGCGCAGAGTTTTTACTTAAAAATACTTAGTTCGGTGTTGGTAAGTTTATTTAATTTGTAAATTTTTGGTAGCTGCCACCAAGCCAGATGAGGATATTCGTGATGTTCTTTGTGGTAGCCAAAATGATAGCAAGTAATAAGTGACAACCATGTTGGCATAGAGATAGTTTGAGCAAAGTGAGGTTTAACATAACCTCCTGGTGGTTCTCTATGAGTAAGGAATGTACCAAAATAAAATAATTGTAATGAGCTTAATAGTGAAGGTAATGCCCAAAAGAGAATAAGATTTGTATGGGGTATATTTAATATGTAATGAATAGTATTATACGCTATGATCCAGGCTATTATTTGACTCCAACTCCAGTAATTCTTCATAAAATAAAAATACCAGGCAAAGAAATTTTTATGCTTGCCGTCGTGGAAATCGGGATCTAGTTCACTGGCAGGGTGACGGTGATGCATCCAGTGCTTTTTTATTAATGTTTTGTAGGATAAAAAACCATAAAAAAGTAAGCATATAGTTCCGAGTAAATGATTAACTTTAGTATTTCTGGAAAATACTACCCCATGCATAGCATCATGAGCAGTAATGAATAATCCTGTATATATAAATGTCTGCAAGATTATAGCTAATAATGGCTCTAAAATATTTGATTTGGAAAGGTCAAATGAAAGTAAAAAAATTAAGCTAGCTGCCCATATTCCTAAAATGGCAATAGCAATGAAAATGCCTGCCATACCAACAGTAGATTGATTTGTAATTTCTATATGATGGCTAGATAAGTGTTTTGATTGCATCAGGCTTTTACTCCGCCTAAAATTTCATCGAAATTCACACAATTCAGTCATTAAAAAGTTCACTAACCACTTAAGGGAAAACCCTGTTCGTGGTCAGCGCTGTGCTATAAATAACACCTAAATCAAATATGTAGAAAAATTAAGTTTACTTAAATAATATTACACATATTTGCATAGATGGTGACTGTGTAAGTAAAATTTCTTGCTCTATAAGGCTTTTGAGCCGTGGAGTTTAGTGAATGAGGTTGAGTACCTCGTGCAGTACGCTGTAGCCCTGATAATCCCAAAGTAGATAAGCAAGAAAACCAATCATCGCCAAGCGTCCATTCCACAGTTCAGCTTGGGGTGTAAAGCCAAACTTAAAGGCATTGCGGTCACTACCGTTATATGCTTTCTCTGTTACATCAGTCGGATAAGGCCCCATTGTTAAGTTTCCTCAAGATTGTGAACTACACCATTCATAGTATTTACCCACCTAACAAGTGCTATCTATCTCTAGTGCCAAAGTGTAAGCAAGTCGAAAGGGTGAAGTTTGGAGGCTGATATACAGGGTTTTATCTGACAAAAGGTTAATAAATATTTCTCTTAGTCTCTACAATCAAGATTATTTGTAAAGCAAATTAGTAATAATGCATACATAAACTCTTCTTGAGTTTTGAAGAAATGCTTGTAAGTTGTTAGATGGTGCGATCGCCTTCTTAAAGTTCACTATAGAGAGTGGTAGTTGCAAAGTTAGCATTAATATCTAACGGAAGTCGGAAGGCTTTCTAAATATTGTTGCTCAAACTTGTAGGGAGTAAATAAAGTTTTGAGTTGAGAATATGGCTCCTACGGTACTAATTACGGGTGGCTCGCAAGGTATTGGCAAAGCAACAGCTATTTTATTTGCCCGCAAAGGATACGAACTTATACTTGCGGCTCGTCATCGCGATCGCTTAGAAACCGCAGCGCAAGAGGTGCAAAGCATTGGTGGTACAGCACCACTAACAGTTATTTGTGATGTCACCGATCCATCACAGGTGAAAACACTAGTAGATAGAGCCTTGGAGCATTATGGTTATATCGATGTGCTGGTAAATAATGCAGGCATTTATGCATCAGCACCAGTAGAAGAGTTTTCTTTGGAAGATTGGCACAAGGTTATAGATACTAATTTATGGGGATATATTCACACAATTCATGCCTTACTGCCTCACTTTCTCCAACGAGGAAAAGGAACAATTGTGAATGTGAGTTCTATCGGTGGTAAGGTACCCACCGCTTATCTTGTCCCTTACTGTACAAGTAAGTTTGGCGTTACAGGATTAACAGAATCACTGCACGCAGAATTAAAGCCGAAAGGAATTCAGGTTTGTGGTATTTATCCAAATTTAATTAAATCTAATTTTATGGAACGGGCTGTGATGAGAGGGAAAAATGAACAAGATGCCCGAAGCCGTCACGAACAAATTGAAAATATCTTGAAAAATCCTGTGGTAGAGAAACCTGAAGATGTGGCAAATGCCATTTGGGATGCAGTTAAAAATCAAAAATCTGAAGTATTGGTTGGTTCTGCCAACTTTTCACAAGCGGTGAATCGGTTATTTCCTGGGTTGTTCCAGTGGGCTTCTCATCAAATCTTTAAGAATAAAGATAGCTGAAGGGCTATGTTGAAAGAGGGATGTAAGGGTGTAAGAGTGTGGGGTTTAGGGGAAAATACATTTTTAATGCAAGGCTTGTGAAACTTGTTTTATGGGGGCTGCCTTCAATTCCAGTACAAGACTTTTTCTTTGATTATTGTTTTACTATCCCTAGAAACTTTGAGTGTACTCCGGGTAAGCAGATAACGAATGTCACCATTGACAGCAACAAATTGACTATCTTCTATTCCTACACGGAATTTATAGCTTTGTAGTGGGATGGTAATTTTGTCATTGCCTTGGCGAGCAACAGCTACGTAACTGCTGGGGAGTTCTTTACCGCAAATATACACAATAAAGTTTTTGGTTTTAGCTTCTACAAAGGTATTATTACCATCAGGACAACCTCTGGCTAGAGGTTTTCCATCAGCAGCGATCGCACTGTTAACTTTTTCTCTGAAGTTAACACTACCACCTTTGCTAAGTTTGGTGATTATTAATTCATAAGGAGTAACCATATATGTGATTTCACCTTGAATAGCAGTATAAGTCTCACCATTTTTACTACTTATAGGTACAGTAATTTTATTACTGCCATTTTTAGAGATTCTAATGTAATATCCAAGAGAATTAAGCCGTTCTCCTCTACAAATATAGATATAATCTTTAGCTGTATGAAAAGTACGTTTAGGTATTAAATCGTCAGAAGGACAAACTTGTTCTTGAGCAGCTTGTAGTTTGTGTTGTTTAGAGTTTTTTAGTATTTTAACTGATTCCATCACTGGAGCCTTTGGGAATGGTGTCATTAACCATAAAGAAGACACACTCACAACGGCTAACTGTAAAGTGACTGCGTGAGTAAAATTCAATTGTAAAAAATTCATGTTTTTAAACTTTTAAACATTAAAATCACCACCACATCTAAAAAACGTGGCGTTAAAATATCAGTGTTTTAACGGATGAAAAACTGAAATTATTATCGTATTGAAAAAGCCCAGAACGACTAAAATTCCCAGGAATTTATTTATTCTTTAATAAAAGTATTGTTAAATGAAATTTTTGTTAGCCGAGATGAGTACTGGTGATTGGGGATCGGGTACTGGGAAGAGAACATGGGAACGCAAAGAGAAAATTCCCTTATCATCTGTTCCCTGTCACCTGTCCCTATCCCCTGTCCCCTATTCAACCTGACTCGCATTCTTGTCTAGTGATGTGATGACGATAGCGAAACATTGCTTCTAGTTGTACCTGTACTAGCCAGCCACCCAGAAATTCAGCTGTTTGTCCACCAGGTAAAGTAAAGGAAATTTCATCAGTCAATCTGGTTTTACCATTTTCCGATTCAAATTTATGTCGATGTAACCAGGTTTCAAATAGCCCAGATATTTGTTCATCTGTAAACAGATGATATTCCTCATATTCAGTATAACGTGCTAACCAACGCAAAGGCAATGGCCCAATCATCAGGCGAAACTCAGTAATAGCACCTACGCCCAAACCTCCCTCACGACGTAATACTTGTAAAGGTTGCCAAGGCGGGGTAAGCAATTGCAAAACATCTACTCTTTCGTGAAATTTCCAAACTGTTTCTACAGGTGCATTAATAACTGAGGAATACTTAAAGTGCAGCATTAAGAAAAACCTCAAACTTAGCCTTCATACTCAGTATCAATTTCGATATCAAGAGTGTCTTCATCGATGCGGATATACAAAATATTGGGACGACAGCAAACTTGACAATCTTCTATATAAGATTGCTGCCCTCCCGCACTCAAATCAACAAAAGTTAAATTTTCTTCGCCACAATAAGCACAGTAATATTCTGCTGTTGTTTGCATCTATCTATTTTAAATTTTAGATTGTAACTGTTAATAGCTAATGCTAATTGTATTCTTACTATTTACTATTAACATTGAGCCATTAACTTTTCAGATGATTTGTTAAATTGACTTGTAGCATCAGCCAAGTGCTTTAGTAGTGTAGACTGTGGTAAAGGCCCTTGCAAATGACTCCAAGGTAAGACTTGATCGGTTGACCAGTTAGTATGAACGTAAAAATCCAAACTGGGAAGTTTTCCTTTTAGTTCTTTAAAAGCACGTTTATAGCTACCTAAAGAATCACCAAAGTTACGGGTAAGTTCTAAAAGTTGTGATAGTCGGCGATCGCCTCGTGATAACAAAGCCTGAATGATTGACCAATTATAACTTTCTGGACGAAAATCTATCCCTTGTGGCTTTAACTGTTTCTGTAAAAACTGCAACCGTTTCTCTGCTTGGCGATTTACTCCCAACCACTGAAAAGGCGTGTGTGATTTAGGAACAAAAGTACTGCAACCTAGTGTTAACCGCAAACCGGGAGCAGCTTTTTTAATATCGCGCATCATCGCTACAGTCGCATCTAAATCCTCTGGTTGTTCGCCAGGAATTCCTACCATGCCGTAGAGTTTTAAATTAGTTAATCCTCCAGCTTTAGCATTCACGGCAGCTTGGATAATTTCATCGTTATCCAGCTTTTTATTGATAATTTGTCGTATTCTTGAAGAACCACTTTCTACAGCAATTGTTAAGGATTTTGTATCTCGTTTCGCTAAAGTTTGCGCCAATTGTACTGTCACAGTATTAGTTCGCACTGAAGCAATACTCAAACGCACGTCATCAAACTTGGGCTGGCTGATGTGATTCAATAATTCCTCAAACTCAGGATGTTGAGTAACTGAAGCACCTAATAATCCGATCCGATTTGTGACTGTTAAACCTCTTGTAATTGCTGGGATTAAAGAACCTTCTAAACTAGCAGTTCTAAAAGGTAAAGTGAGATAACTTGCCAGACAGAAGCGACACATTTCTGGACAACTTCTCACCACTTCTACCATATAAATATTTTCCCAAGCTGCTTTTTCGGTTACTACCGTTGATGCTGATAAAGTGTTGCCTCGGTAGGTTTGTTTTTGTACTACAGCTGGAATTTCTGGGGAAATCGGTTGAAATGATTTAATCGCACCATCTACATCGTGATACTCAACTTCATACAAACTAGGAACATAAATACCCGGTACTTGTGCAAGTGCATTAAGTTGAGTTTGCCTATCTGCATTTCTAACTGCTTGATAAGCATCAATAAAATTATCTAGGAGATTTTCACCATCCCCCAGTAAGATGACATCAAAAAAATCTGCGAAGGGTTCAGGGTTGGCAGTCAAAACGGGGCCACCACCAAAAACTATGGGATGATTAGTATCACGCAAAGCTGCCCGAATGGGAATTTCTAAAGATTCTAATAGGTTCAATATATTCACATAATCCAATTCCCAGGACATCGAAAAGCCTAATAATTCTGGATTTATTGGCAGTGGTTCGTGAATATCAGTGAACAAGCGACTCACCTGCACATCTGAACGCATAGCTAAAGTAGCCCACACTACTTGATAGCCAAGGCTTGTAATGCCCACACTATACTCGTTGGGAAAGGCAAAAATAGTGGCGATCGCATCGGTGTTGGGAGTGGCAGGAGTGAATAAAAGGCGTTCAGCAGTAAATACAGAAGATGTCACAGATGAAAAATAGGGGTTAGGGATTAGGGCTAGGGACTAAGGATAGAAAGTAATCTCGTCTCTAGTTTTTTTATCTATATTTAATTTTAAGGTATAAAATTATGAGATTAAAAATTAAAGTTATAAGATTCGCTAGTATAATTGCTAAATCCTGACGAAAAATACCATAGACTAACCATAAAAAAACACCACTGATAAAAGTAATCAGCATCGTGTATGAAACATCTTTTGCCGATTTAGATTGCCAGGTTTTAATCATTTGTGGTAAAAAAGCACTTGTAGTTATAGTTGCAGCAGTTAATCCTAAAATAGTGAGAAATTCCATAGAGTAGATGCCGGGCATTTAGCTAAATACATCCACTTATTATACCCATGCCAACTGTTTTGATTCTGTAATTATTGTCTCGCTTATTAACCATGCATCGAGTTCATCAATGAGTACGATCGCTTGGTCAAGAATGTTTTGCTGTTCGCAAATAGATAGGATTAATTTAGTAATATTATCTTCAATATTCTTCGGTAATTTATTGCAAAATTTTTTAGCAAACTTAATCAGTCTTTTTTCACCGGGATGAGGTAAATAATTAACAGCAAAAATGATATCAAAATAACTAGCTATCAAAGCAGAAATACGGTGATTGATGCTGATTAAATCGTTACGTTTAGTTGCTGATTCTATTTGATGTGTGTAGGCAGAAAGATTGTTGCGTAAAATTGGATAATTTTTGGCAATAATTGCTCTTCTTAACTCTTCAGGATAAGGTTGGGTAGCTCTAACACGTAACTGTCTAAACCAACCATCTTTATCATACAATGGTTGTGAATGTAAAATATTCCACCAAAAACAAGTTGAGTAACCAACAGAAGCTTGGTGTTTGACCAGTACAGCATCTATTTGTTGTTCAATCCAATTCGGTGTGCGATACATAACATCAACACTCCACCCGGAATGTTTATCTACCCATTCGTCACCGGGTTCCCAAAATTGATTGTTAATTTCAATGCGATCGCTGAATTTTTTAGCTATGCTCTCACGAATATTTACCGAAATTTCTTCTTGCACATATACATAAAAATCTAAGTCAGAGAAATCATCGGCAATAGCACTTATTTGAGAACCTGCTAAAGCCACAGCTACAACTTGCGGTAGTTGGCTAAATTCAACGGCGATACTTTCAGCTAAAGAGGAAATTTTTTGAAAGTCAACAGATTTTTGAGGACTTATGTCATTATCAAACATAGACACCGAATTGCATCCAGTATGGGCAGCAAATCCTACCGTAGCAAATAAGCATCACTGTCTGCTGTCCAAGATCCCTACAACACCTGGCACTGCCCGTGATGTCTTAACAAATGATCGCATAGCACCAACGCCACCATCGCCTCAACCATTGGGACTGCACGCGGTAGTACACAAGGATCGTGACGTCCTTTGCCTGCTAAAACAGTCTCTTCACCTTCATTAGTTACTGTCTTCTGCTCTTTTCTAATTGTTGCCGTGGGTTTAAATGCTACACGAATCAGGATATTTTCACCGTTGGAGATTCCGCCTTGAATACCTCCAGAACGGTTGGTGCGAGTACGAATTTCATCATTTTCATCAATATAAAATTCGTCGTTATGCTCAAACCCGCTTAATAGAGTGCCAGCAAAACCAGAACCGATTTCAAAACCTTTACTAGCGGGCAAAGACATTACACCTTTGGCGATATCGGCTTCCAATTTATCAAAAACTGGTTCGCCCAAGCCTTTCGGTACATTCCGCGCTACGCATTCAACCACACCACCAATAGAATTGCCTTCCCGCCGGATTTGCTCGATTAATTCAATCATTTTTTCAGCGCATTCAGCATCAGGGCAGCGAACAATATTGCTTTCAACTTGTTCTAAAGTCACGCTATCAGGATCGATAACGCCTTCTAAATCTTTAATGCGCTTGACGTAACCGATAATTTCTACACCCGCAACTTGCCGGAGAATTTTTTTAGCGATCGCTCCTGCTGCTACTCTGCCTATTGTCTCCCGCGCCGACGATCTACCGCCACCTTGCCAGTTACGGATGCCATACTTAGCATCGTAAGTTGCATCTGCATGGGAAGGGCGATACTTAAACGCCATCTCATCATAATCTTGGGAGCGAGTATCTTTATTCTTGACTAAAATTGCGATCGGTGTTCCCAGCGTTTTCCCCTCAAATATTCCAGAGAGAATTTCGCATTTGTCTTCTTCTTTGCGAGGTGTTGTAATTTTACTTTGTCCCGGACGCCTTCTATCGAGTTCGACTTGAATTTCCTCAGCCGAAATTTCTAGTCGGGGAGGACAACCATCAATTACAACTCCCACACCACCGCCGTGGGATTCGCCAAAAGTAGTGACGCGAAAAAGATGCCCAAATGTGTTGCCCATGATGTTGAGGAGATATCGTCTAATATATATTACTTGAAGTTCTGTTCTCCCTAAGTCTCCTTTTTGTTTGGGTGTAGAAGTATTAGTATCTTTTGCTTATCCTTCACTCTCTAAAAATTATTTCCCCTACACCCTTACCCCCTTAAACCCTTACACCCCTATTCAAAACTATGCCCCAAGCCAAAGTCTTTATTACCCGCCGTCTCCCTACTGAATTACAGCAATTACAAGAAATTGCGGATGTAGAAGTTTGGATGGAACGCCAACCGCCTCCCTACGAGGTTTTGCTGGCAAAGACAAAGGAAATAGACGGTTTGTTGTGTTTGCTGACAGATCAAATTGATCGGCAACTGATAGAAACCGCAACTTCTATTAAGGTTATCAGTCAAATGGCAGTGGGATACGACAATATTGATATTTTATCTGTTACAGCGCGGCGTATCCCAATCGGTCACACTCCTGGTGTATTAACAGATGCAACAGCCGATTTAACTTGGGCGTTACTAATGGCAGCTGCACGACGAGTGGTAGAGGCAGATCGGTTTACGCGTGGGGGAGAATGGCGAACATGGGAACCAGATTTGTTACTGGGGCCTAATGTCACAGGTGCTACTCTGGGGATTGTTGGTTTTGGGCGAATTGGACAGGCAGTAGCTCGTCGTGCTAAGGGTTTTGAAATGCGAATTATTTATACCAGCAAGCACAGATGGGAGCCAGAGCTAGAAGAATCTTTGGGTGTGGAATTTGCTAGTCTTGAACGTTTGTTACAGGAATGTGATTTTGTGACAATTCATACACCTTTAACAGCAGAAACACACCATCTGTTTAATAAACCGCAATTTGCGCTGATGAAGCAATCTGCAATTTTAATTAATACAGCACGGGGAACAATTGTAGAGCCAAATGCCTTATATCAAGCTTTATCTAATGGTCAAATTGCAGGTGCCGCTATTGATGTTACAGAACCAGAACCTATTCCCACCGATAGTCCTTTACTGAGTCTTGATAACTTAATTATTACTCCTCATATCGGTAGCGCCAGTCGTCAGACGCGGAAAAAAATGGCAGATATGGCGATTGAGAATTTAATTGCTGGGTTAAAGGGAGAGCGGTTGCCTTATTGTGTTAACCCGGAAGTTTACCAGTAAAATTCAACAATTTTTGTAGGGTGGGGAAATTTTTCTAAGTAATGCCGTTATGCAAGCTCAGATGTTACACTAATATTACAATTTATTCAGAGAGGCAAAAAATGAACCAACGGGACTTCTCAAGCCTGACTTAACAAACCCAGCTAATGGCATTCACGCTATTAATCTTGTCGTCTACAAAATTGCCGAGGCTCTGTACAAGTCTGGATATCCAGAACCAATAATTTGGCATTCTTCGCCCATCACTACAGTTGCTAACAATTTCGACAAACTTTATTTCCCTTCAGACAGTTTGTCACGTTCCCCGAAATACACTCGCTACCTCAGCGACGATAGGTTACTTAGAACTCACACCACTGTAATCATGCCAGAGTTACTTCCCAAGCTTAGGGGAGAACAACTCATCCTCCACCCCGGCATTTGCTATCGTCGGGATGTGGTGGATAAACGCCATGTGGGCGAACCCCACCAAATGGATGTTTGGCTGATTAATGAACATCAGCATCTAGGTAGAGAAGCTTTAATTCCATTCATCGAAACGATGATTTATGCTGTTCTTCCAGGTATATCCTACCGCCTCAACGAAACTTCGCATCCCTACACCCGCAATGGGTTAGAAATTGAAGTGTTAGTTGATGGCAAATGGATTGAAATCGGAGAATGCGGGGAAGCTCATCCTCATTTGTTGCGATCGCCTCAGAGCGGATTAGCGTCTGGTTGGGGACTAGATCGTCTGGTGATGTTAGTCAAAGGGATAGATGATATTCGCTTGCTGCGAAGTAGCCATCCCCGCATTGCCGAGCAGATGAAAAATTTGGAATCTTACCACCAAGTTTCCAATCAACCTAGCATTAGTCGAGATATGTCAATTGTGACTGAGTTAGATACGGAATTGGAAGATATCTGCGAACAAATAGTAGAGGTATTGGGTGACGACGCCGAACTTTTGGAGTCAGTAGATATACTGGGTGAAACGCACTATCAACAACTTCCACCCCAGGCTATTCAACGCTTGGGTATCCAAGCCAATCAAAAGAATCTGTTGGTGCGGATGACTCTCAGGAGTCTACATAAATCAATTTCCAACCAAAAAGCTAATTTGCTTAGAGATTTGGTTTATCAAAAGATTCATCAGGAAGGTGCTGTAAATCTCTATAACAGCAATTTAATTGGGTAAAATTGATAACTTGCACTAATAGCAAATACTGCTTAAGAATGAATTCTTTTGCTCATAGCTGAAGTCCTCTTCATTAGGACTAGATTTTAAGTCCACTTGAGTGGACTTAAGCTATTAGCCAAGAAATTTATTTCTTGGCGAGCTAGGGTGCTAATTGATAGAGCGATCGCCATCTTAATGAGAAGCGATTGCTCTATCAAAACTAGATGTTCCCACCCTTACCAGTGGTGTCGTATCCAATCGTAAATTTCTACGTATTCTTCTCCTGGATTATTCCATGAGTAATCATATTCCATACCTTGAACAGCTAGTTTCTGGAACTCATCCGGATAGTAGTGCCACAAACCAATCGCTCTATCCATAGCTGATTCAATGGCATAATAATCAGTATCGTAGAATACGTAACCATTACGCTTTTCTGGGGGGACATTCTCGTCGTAGTCGCGATCAAACACCGTATTTACTAGCCCACCCACACCCCGGACAATCGGTACAGTACCATACTTCAAACCAATCATCTGGGTTAACCCACAAGGCTCGTAGTTACTTGGAACCACAATCATATCTGCCCCTGCATAAATCAGGTGGGATAGTTCTTCGTTGAAGCCAAGTTCTAAATGTACATCGGGGTTATCGTTCAAAAAGCGTTTTTCGTGCTGGAAGTGAGCATTGATACCAGGTTCTGTGGCAGAACCCAACAATACAAATTGCGCTCCCCGATCTAGCGCGTAATAAATTGCGTGGTGAACAAGATGAACGCCTTTTTGATTATCTAAACGACCGATGTAAGCAACAATTGGTTTATCAACATCGCGTAACAGCAGTCTTTCTCTTAAAGCTTTTTTATTTTTGGCTTTATCTTCAAAGGTTTCTTTGTTGTATTTACAAGGAATATAGCGATCAATTTCGGGATTCCAAAAATCATAATCTATACCGTTGAGAACCCCACTGAACCTATCTTGATGTAAATGTAAGGTATGACCTAAACCACAACCAACATCCGTGTAGCGAGCTTCCCAAGCGTGGTTGGGTGAAACTGTGGTGATGGCGTTGGAGTAAGCTATACCCCCTTTCATTAAGTTCAAAGCAAAGGGGTTGAAGTTGTCACGCAGCTTATCATATTGGAAATAATAAGCTTCTTGGTTTAAACCTGTTGCCCGCAGAGCATCAGCACCAGCTATTCCCTGATGTTTAAAGTTGTGAATGGTGTAGCAAACTCGTTGATACTCCATGCCGTGATACTTATAAATTTCAAATAGCAGGGGTGGTATTAAACCAGTCTGCCAGTCATGGCAATGGATAACATCAGGACGCTTATTACTTCTGAGCAAAAATTCCAAAGCCGCTTTGCTAAAGAAGGCAAAGCGCATATTGTCATCATCACAACCATAATAGCAACCCCGATTAAAGAAATTATCCTGAGAATGGGGTTCAATGAAGAAACAGACTCGTCCATGTACCCAACCACAGTACACAGAACAGTGAATTGCAGCACCATACCAGGGTACCCACAAGTTCATGTAGGCATCATGAAGCCCCCAAATATGGTCGTAGCGCATACAATCATACTTTGGCAGAATAATCTCGACGCAATGCCCCCGCGTCTCTAACTCACGACTCAGCCCGTAAACGACATCCCCTAAACCCCCAGCTTTAATCACAGGAGCGCATTCCGAGGCAATCTGTACAATGTACATCCCTACTCCTCGCTTAACAAAACTTTATTTTTATATTCTCATTCATTATATGAAAGATGTACTCATTGACAAGCGACTAGTGGGGTGATATTAAAGTTTACTGCTGGGTAAAAACTTAATAACTTACGAGTATTTTATGCTATTGCGATCGCTTGAAGGGAAAAGTGCTATCGCTAATCATCATTTACCGTGCAAGCAATTTTGATACTTCTGAATGCATAGAGGCAATATCAGGATCGCGTTGGATTGCCTGATAGTAACGTATTTGCTGGGTAGTTCCTTCCTCTGAAGGTTGGAGCAACATTCGTGCTTCTGCCAATAGCTGATTGGCTTGGTTGATCGTCACGGGTTCTTTCGCATCGAAAAACTCATCAACTCGAACAATAAATTGAGAAATGGGATGCAACCAATCAAACCATTCATGCCCAACGACTAGTTGAAAAAATTCCCCTTTGGATTTAATGCGTCCGTAAAATTGTTCGTAACCAACACGTTCAGACTCTAGCAAAGCTTTGTGAAGACTGAGTAGCGCTTGTCGTACTTGCCGTAGTTGTTGGAGTGTGGCATCTAAAGATGGATTGTGAGAAGACATCAGGCAATCATTTAGGGTAGACACTTTTCCCATCTTGTCATAATAGGAGGCAGATGGCAGAAGGCACTTTAAACATCAGGCAACAACGGTAAGCGACGAATACGAATTCGGCTTGGCTCGATTGTCACAGCTGCCCCTTGCTGTAGTTCTTCCTCACATTCATCAATCACTTTCAGCAGCAACTCAGTCAATGCTGGAGCGCGTAACCTTTCAATACGAATACGAATAACCGAGGGAAAAGTTGCTTCATCAAGAGCTAACAATGTATGAAAGTCTGCATCGAGTGTCACTACAACACGCCCTTCCTCTCTTGCCATTTGAATAATCTCTGTATCTTCGGCTTCAGATAGCCCAATCTCACCTACATGAATTGTGTCAATTCCTAAATCACGTAGTAGTATTGCCGTGGAGCGTGGTAATCCCTGATCAAGCAACAGTTTCATAATTTGCAGGTAGTTCGACGATGCGATCGTCTAAGTAAGAGGATGCAAAAATCAGAGCTTGCCGAATGTCTTCATCTTCTATTTCTGGGAACTCTTGGTGTATTTCTTCTCGATTAGGATAAGTAGCAAGTAACTCAATTAGTCGGCGAACAGTGAGACGAAGATTACGAATGCAGGGCTGTCCATTCATACGATTGGGATTGCTGGTGATACGGTCTAATTTCATGAGAGTAACTCCCTTTCCTTGCCAAAGTCATCGTTATTATATAGAAACTTTTTTCTAATATCCCCTTTGAGCAATTAGAGCGACTTTTTCCAGTTAAAATCTCTTTAGGAAGAATATGCACAAACCATACATTACACAAGCGGCGATCGCATAGTTAACCAGCCACTTCTGCGATAAATATCACCGAGGCGGGCTTATGTGTCTTAGGATGAATCGGCTCGCGCATCTCAATCAGCCGAAATCCACTAACAACAAAAAGCTTGATCCAATTTTCTAAAGTTCGGAAATACCATGGTGCCGGATCGGTAAAATCAGAACTAAATCCAGCCCATGAGCCTTGTCGCCAACCCTCCTGGTATGGGGAATCACCACACGCTACTACTGGGTGCAAAGTCTGGACAATAAATGAACCACGGGGTTTCAGTAGCGATGGTACAACTCTAAACAATCCTTCAACTGGTTCCTTCCCAAACAGCGCAAAGTTAGAAACCGCGACATCAACAGAGGCTCTGAGTTTGCCCCCAGCAATCTCCTCATAAGAAGCCACAGAAAAATCGCCACCACCAGCTGCTTGGGCTTTTTCAATCAGGGTGGGAATCACATCTACTCCCATCACGTGGATTCCTTTGGCAGCAAGTTCGCGGGCAAGCCACCCTTCTCCGCAACCAATATCAAGAACAGAGTGGGGCGAGCGACTCAAAATAGCATCAACTATTGCCTGATTAGTGACTAAATTACGGCTCTCAATTTGTTCCTCACGCACTGCGATTGTCCACGGTAACGCGTTCTTGTACCATGATTCCACTATCTTGGCATCGCTGAGTGATTCCATATTTGTCAATTCTTTCACTAGCTAAATAGTAATTATACGTAACTACTATGCTCGTGATGGGTAGATTACTCTTGATTTGTGATGCGATCGCTCTCACCAAATTGTTCTATCAAATTATTCTTTCACGCCTAATTTTTCTCGGATTGCTTCCTCTTTATCTTTGAAGCCAACCATTACTGCCGTACCATCCTTAACGAAAAGGGGACGTTTGAGAAGCATCGCATCTTTAGCAAATGCCTCAATCCACTGTTCATCAGTCCAAGTTTTCTTCTCATCACCCAATGCACGGTAGGATTGTCCGGAGGTGTTTCGTATTGACTGAGAACCCAAAGATTTTACCCAGTTTTGGATTATCTGGCGGCTGGGCGCATTTTCTTTGGTATTAATAAACTCATAATCAATACCGTTGTCTTGTAGCCATTGGAAAGCTTTTTTGCAGGTTCCGCAATTAGGTATTCCGTAAACTTGAATTGTCATAGTATAGGGTATAGGGGACAGGTAAGAGACGCGGGGACACGGAGACAAGGAGTTGAGAGAGTTGAGGTGAGGAATTGATAAGAGTAAATTCTTCCCCATCCTCCCCATCTTCCCTATCTCCCTCATCTGTTCCTCTCCCACTCCTCTTCTGTAACTTGTACACTGTAACCCTTCGGGTTCGCCAGTCGCCTCAACGGGGGGAACCCCCGCACGGCGCTGGACTCACCTGTAACCTATTTTCTGAGAAAATGCGCGATCCAGAAATTAAAATCGATCCGGCTACTCTTCTACTAATTGTGTCTGTTCTACTGCTCGTGCCGCTTTTGATTGCT
Source organism: Chlorogloeopsis sp. ULAP01 (assembly GCF_030381805.1). Classification (NCBI taxonomy): domain Bacteria; kingdom Bacillati; phylum Cyanobacteriota; class Cyanophyceae; order Nostocales; family Chlorogloeopsidaceae; genus Chlorogloeopsis; species Chlorogloeopsis sp. ULAP01. The sequence continues at coordinate 181,493 of NZ_JAUDRH010000003.1, read as the reverse complement.
GGTTTTTTCTTTCAATAATCTTTGTAAGTTGCAAGAGCATAATTAATAATTCTTGCGCTGGTTCTGGACGATCGCACTAATTAAGTCAAAATGAAGGCGATCGCTCACAGGGAATTTTCATGACTGCAACAGCATCATCACCCAACTTACCTGTATTAACGGAATCAAGATCGGGATTACCTAATATTTGTGGTTGGGAAGCAGAAATTCAGTCAGTGGTTCAACAGAATAATCCAGTATTTTTGACTACTACTAATCTGCGTTTGGAAAACATCACGGCGGGATTTGCTTGCGCTCTACATATGCATCAACCCACTATTCCCGCAGGTGCAAACGGTCAACTCATCAGTAATCTCCAGTATATGTTTGAACATCCCTATGATGGGGATAATCACAATGCCGGAACCTTTGCTTGGTGTTACAGCCGCATGGGAGAATTTATTCCCGAATTGATTTCCCAAGGTTGCAATCCTCGAATTATGCTCGACTATTCGGGCAATTTACTGTGGGGATTACGTCAAATGGGAAGGGATGATATTCTCAACAATCTCAAGCGCATCACCTGCGATTCCCAATATCAGCCTTACGTTGAATGGTTGGGAACAATGTGGAGCCATGCAGTTGTTCCTTCTACTCCCATTCCCGACATAAAACTGCATATTCAAGCGTGGCAACATTATTTTGCAGCGATTTTTGGTTACGATGCCCTCAAGCGCGTCAAGGGCTTTTCTCCACCAGAAATGCACCTACCCAATCACCCCGATACCTTATTTGAATATATTAAAGCTTTGAAAGAATGTGGCTATCGTTGGTTAATGGTGCAAGAACATTCTGTTGAACGTCTCGACGGTTCTCCTTTACGCCACGAAGATAAATATCTTCCTAACCGTTTGCTTGCCCGCAATTCTCACGGCGAAACTATTAGCATCACAGCATTAATTAAAACTCAAGGATCGGATACAAAATTAGTGGCGCAGATGCAACCCTATTTTGAGGCAAAGGGTAGGGGAAAGCAGCAAATAGGTAATGTGGCTGTTCCTTCATTAGTTACCCAAATTGCCGATGGGGAAAATGGCGGCGTGATGATGAATGAATATCCCCGCGATTTATTTCGGGTGTATCACGAAATCCGCGATCGCGGTGACAATTATGCAGGTGTGGTGGCGCTGAACGGTACAGAATATTTGGAACTAATTGAAGCATCTGGTGTTAATTCTGAAGATTATCCGACGTGTCAAGCCATTTCTCAACACAAAATTTGGCAACGAGTCGATCCGGATAATGCTACACCAGAAGCTGTAGAAAAAGCGATCGCTGATTTAAAAGCAAGCGACTATCAATTTCATATGGATGGTGCTTCTTGGACAAATCATTTAAGTTGGGTACAAGGCTATGAAAATGTCTTAGATCCGATGAAAAAACTTAGCGTTCTGTTTCACGAAAAATACGACTCATTGGTGCAACAAGATCCTTCAGTAACGCAAAGCCCTGACTACCAAGAAGCTTTGCTATATAACTTATTGTTGCAAACTAGTTGTTTTCGCTACTGGGGACAAGGAACTTGGACTGATTATGCACGAGAATTGTATCAGCGTGGTGAAACGGCGTTAAATCATTAATGGTTAGTAGGGGCGGGTTTCATTGATGATTTTTCGGTTAAAACCGACAATTTCTCTTTTAAACCCGCCCGTACAGTAGTTAGTGGTTAGTAGGAGCGGGTTTTGTTGATAATCTTGCCGTTCAAACAGATAATTTATCTTCTAAACCCGTCCGTACAGTGGTTAGTAGGGGCGGGTTTTGCCGATCATCTTGACTTTCAAACTGTACTGATTATCAAATGCCCACTTCAGCTTGTTAGCGGTACTGGTAAAGCGAGTTTAAGTCTTGAGAAATGCCAGCAGATCGCTGTTAAACTGCTCTCGATAAGTGCTGGACAATCCGTGGTCTGCGCCTGGATAGACTTTCAGAGTCGAACCCTTGACAATCTGCGAGGAAAGTAAAGCTGAGTTAGCGAACGGTACAATTTGGTCGTCGTCGCCATGAATGATTAGCGTTGGCACATCGAACTTCTTAAGATCCTCAGTGAAATCTGTTTCGGAAAACGCCTTGATGCAGTCGAGTGCGCCCTTAAGACCGACCTGCATACTCCAAAGCCAGAACTGCTCCCGCAAACCTTGCGAGACCTTGGCATTCGGCCTGTTGGCACCATAGAATGATTCACTGAGGTCTTTGTAGAATTGGGAGCGGTCGTTAGCGACACCTGCGCGGATGTTATCAAAGACTTCGAGTGGCAGCCCGCCGGGATTAGCTTCGGTCTTTAGCATCAGTGGTGGTACTGCGCCCACTAACACAGCTTTGGCGACGCGATTTGTACCGTGGCGACCAATATAACGAGTGACTTCACCGCCGCCAGTTGAGTGACCGACTAATACCACGTCTTTTAAGTTTATCGTCTCAATCAGTGCCGCAAGGTCGTCTGCATAGGTATCTATGTCATTGCCGTTCCAGGGTTGGCTTGACCGCCCATGTCCGCGACGATCGTGGGCGATCGCGCGATAGCCTTTGCCTGCCAGGAAAACCAGTTGCTCGTCCCAGGCATCAGCATTAAGCGGCCAACCGTGACTAAAAACGACGGGTTGTCCTGCACCCCAATCCTTGTAATAAATCTGCGTGCCGTCTTGAATCGCGATCGTACTCATCCTTTTGTATCCTTGTCATTTCATAGCTGTTCGTAGCTGTGGGGAGTACCTTAAAGTCAAGCCAAATTCTGCGATTAGTCTGTCTATATTATTTAGTGAATGACATCAAATCAAACTGAGATTTTGAGCACCCAGTGCAACATCCTGTAATAATCCCAAGTTGCTAGTTACAAAAATGCCCATTATGAGGTAAAGGCAAAAATAGCCGTTTCTCACATGGATTTTACTCTATTTCTTCATTGCTTCTTACATAACTAGCAAATTGGGTTATTTATTACTATATACTATCCACTAACTGCTACCAGCCTCCACAGAAAATCTCTTTCTTGATACCAACTTAATTAAACGTCACCACACTGCGAATCGATTCACCCTTGTGCATTAAATCAAAAGCATCATTAATCTGCTCAATCGGCATCACATGGGTAATCATATCGTCAATGTTAATCTTGCCTTCCATGTACCAATCAACAATTTTCGGTACATCTGTTCGTCCCCTCGCACCACCAAACGCCGAACCTTTCCAAACGCGCCCAGTGACAAGCTGAAAAGGACGGGTGCTAATTTCCTCGCCTGCTCCAGCAACACCAATAATCACACTCACTCCCCAGCCTTTATGACAGCATTCCAAGGCTTGGCGCATAATTTTGACATTACCAATGCATTCAAAGCTATAGTCAGCACCGCCTTTGGTTAACTCCACTAAATAAGCAACTAAATCGCCTTCAACTTCTTTGGGGTTAACAAAGTGCGTCATGCCAAATTTTTCTGCTAAAGCGCGTTTTTTAGGATTGATATCTACCCCAACAATCATATTTGCTCCTACCATCCGCGCTCCTTGGATGACATTTAAACCAATGCCACCCAACCCGAAAACTACTACATTTGCTCCCGGTTCTACTTTTGCTGTGTTTATGACTGCACCAATACCCGTCGTCACGCCGCAGCCAATGTAACAGACTTTATCAAAAGGTGCATCTGGGCGAATTTTGGCGACGGCAATTTCCGGCAGTACGGTATAGTTTGCAAAAGTAGAAGTTCCCATATAATGAAGAATCTTTTTGCCATCAATAGAAAAGCGACTCGTGCCATCGGGCATGACACCGCGCCCTTGAGTAGCACGGATAGCTTGGCAAAGATTAGTTTTAAAGCTCAGACAATATTCACACTGACGACATTCGGGAGTATACAGGGGAATCACATGATCCCCAGGTTTGACACTGGTGACACCTTGCCCCACCTCAACTACAACACCAGCACCTTCGTGTCCTAAAATTGCTGGAAATAAACCTTCTGGATCTTTGCCAGAAAGAGTGTAAGCGTCTGTATGGCAAACTCCGCTGGCTTTAATTTCAACCATCACCTCCCCAGCTTTTGGCCCTTCTAATTGTACGCTTTCAATAGTCAACGGTTTACCTGGTTCGTAAGCGACTGCTGCTTTAACTTCCACTGTCAAGTCTCCTGTTTAGCTTGCTTAGTCAGCTAATCTGAGTTTATTGCAGGGTATTAATTGTGGACTTGTTTGTAACTTTTTAGCAAACAAAGCTAAAAGTGAAGATGGGAATTAAGGCAGAGGGCAGGAGGAAATTAGGATAAGGGACACAAAGACGCGGAGACACGGGAGTTGAGCTTTTGAGGGTGAAGTTTGAGCTTTTGAGGATGAAAGTTGAGCTTCTAATCTCGAAGTTCCAGTTTTTTAATCTTCCCCTCTGCTCCTCTGCCTTCTGACTTGAAAGTCACCTCACCCCCTGCCCCTCTCCTTGCTAAGGAGAGGGGTGTCCGACAGGATGGGGTGAGGTTTTTCATGCCTGGCGATGAAACTTGTTTCATTGGGACTGCCTTCTGCCCTCTGCCCTCTGCCTTATTGCTAAGTGAAAAGATGGAAATTCTTCTATAATTAATAGACTGTTTGATTGCTCGTATTGTGCATAGCTTATGAATCCTGCCCTGACTAAAATCGGCGCTCAAATGTCTAACTTAACGGGCGTCAGAGCGATTATGAAAGATATTATCGAAACATTACGAGCGGGTGCAGGGCAGCAATTTATTAATTTGAGCGCTGGTAATCCGTTGATATTACCTGAAGTAGAACAGTTATGGCGAGATTGTACAGGAGAGTTACTAGCTAGCTCAGAATACGGTGAAGTCGTTTGTCGCTACGGTTCTAGTCAAGGCTATGCACCATTAATTGAAGCGATCGCCCGTGATTTTAACAGACGCTACGGTTTAAACTTGAGCGATCGCAATATCTTAATTACCCCTGGCAGTCAAAGCCTCTATTTTTATGCTGCCAATGCTTTTGGCGGTTACACTAACAACGGTGAACTCAAACAAATTGTTTTACCTCTCAGCCCAGATTACACTGGCTACGGTGGCGTTTGTTTATTTCCAGAAGCTTTAGTTGCTTACAAACCAACTCTAGATATTGACGCTACAGCCCATAGATTCAAGTATCGTCCTGACTTTAGCCAATTATCGATTACAGAAACTACGGGTTGTGTAATTTTCTCTCGCCCCAGCAATCCTACAGGCAATGTCTTAAGCGATGATGAAGTGAAAAAAATCGCTGCCCTGGCTGCACCTTATGATGTGCCAGTATTAATTGACTCCGCCTACGCGCCTCCTTTCCCAGCATTAAACTTTACCGAAATGATACCTGTGTTTGGTGATAATATTATCCACTGTATGAGTTTATCGAAGGTGGGATTGCCAGGAGAACGCATCGGTATTGCCATTGGTAACGAAAAGCTAATTCACGTGCTGGAGTGCTTTCAAACAAATTTGTGCATTCACCCATCACGCTACGGACAAGCGATCGCTGCCCGTGCTATTGATTCTGGTGCCTTGGTAGAAATTTCCGAAACCGTGATTCGTTCCTTCTATCAAAATAAATTCACGATTTTAGAAAGTACTTTAGATGCAACCATGCCTAAGGATTTACCTTGGTTTTTGCATCGCGGTGAAGGAGCAATTTTTGCTTGGTTGTGGTTGCAAGATTTACCAATAACTGACTGGGAAATTTACCAAGTACTCAAGCAAGTTGGTGTCATTGTTGTACCTGGTAGTACCTTCTTCCCCGGTTTGCAGGATGAGTGGCAGCACAAGCAGCAATGTTTGCGCATTAGCCTCACTGGTACTAATGAGGAAATCGCGACTGCAATGCAGCGTTTGGCAAAGGTGACAGAAGAAGTTTATCAGCGTAAAGCTGTGAGTGTATAGGTTCTGGAGTAAGGCATAAGGCAGATGGAGGAGGCAGAAGGAGATGAATCAACAGATAGGGAGGCAACAGAAGCAGGGAAAGCAAAAAGCTAAGAAGGAAAATAAACAACCCATCTCCCCATCTCCCCATCTCCCCATCTCCCCATCTTCCAAATTAGATGGTTGGTTAGAAATTGGCACTATTGTTGCAGCTCAAGGCTTGCGTGGGGAAGTGCGAGTTTATCCAGACTCTGATTTTCCAGAAAGATTTGAAGTGCCAGGTAAACGTTGGTTATTGCATCCTGAGCAGAATGAACCGCAACCGATAGAATTGCTGTCAGGACGTTACATCGAAGGTAAAAACTTGTACGTCGTTACCTTAGCTGGTGTAGAAAATCGAAATCGAGCAGAAGAATTGCGCGGTTGTAAGTTATTCGTGCTAGCAAGCGATCGCCCGCAATTGGCAGAAGATGAATATCACGTTCTCGATTTAATTGGTTTGCCAGTGTATATGCAGGAAACAGGAGAACTGGTTGGTAAGGTGGTAGATGTTCTGTCTGCTGGCAATGATTTGTTAGAAGTTGAGTTGCATCAGCAAAATGAGGGGGAGAAAAAAAACTCCCATCCAAAATCTAAAATTCAAAAGACTGTTTTGATTCCTTTTGTGAAAGCGATCGCGCCAGTGGTTGATTTAGAAACTGGTCGTATTGAAATTACTCCTCCTGATGGATTATTAGAGATTAATAATTAAATATATGATTTCATGAATTCATAGTGAATTATCTATAGAAAAATTCTTTGCACCATATAATTTCTAAGGAATCAAGGCTACATTACAGCCATTTTTAGATGAATATATTCTTTTAAATTTATTTTGTTAGAGCCTCAATTTTTCTAATAAGTTGGGGATTTGTTCTTTTACTTTTATAAAAACTCTACCCAAAGATATAATTTTGAAATTAAAAGGATTAGAAATACTTACAGATATTATAAAAATTAATGTAATTTTTGACATCTAGCTAAGATTATTGTAGGTAAATATTTAGTCTGCTTACTTTCCATAATGGTTATCAATACACCCCATAAATTTAAATTTCAAAAATAAATATTTAACTATTAGAACTTACGCAAAATTTCTCTAAAACCCTCTTTTCTCCGTGTTTTCTGTGCTCTCTGTGGTTGATTCTTCCGTAACTCATGCGTAAGTCCTGACTATAACAGCCACCAATATCAACTTCTGCTGAATAAGAGAAAAATTTTTCGCAAGTAAGATGATCTTAGATGCCGAAGATAAATAAACTTTCATAAAAATGAATGATTGTCATGGAGTTTGGATATGACTTTAGCAAGCCCTCCCCAAACAAAACCGTTATCAGATGAAGAATTGCGCAAAATGAACGCCTACTGGCGTGCAGCTAACTATTTAACGGTTGGACAAATTTATCTCCTCGACAACCCCCTGCTGAAAGAGCCACTGAAAATAGAACATATCAAACCTAGACTTTTAGGACACTGGGGAACAACTCCAGGACTCAACTTTCTCTACGTTCATCTCAATCGGATTATTAAGAAAGATGATCTGAACATGATTTATATTGCCGGGCCTGGCCATGGCGGCCCTGGTATAGTTGCCAATACATACTTGGAAGGCACATACAGTGAGTACTATCCTAACGTCTCTCAAGACGAAGAAGGCATGAAGCGGCTGTTCAAACAGTTTTCTTTCCCTGGTGGCATTGGCAGCCATTGCACCCCTGAAGTTCCCGGTTCTATCCATGAAGGCGGCGAACTTGGTTATTCTTTATCCCACGCTTATGGCGCTGCCTTTGATAATCCAGACTTAATTGTTGCCTGTGTTGTTGGTGATGGGGAAGCAGAAACAGGTGCTCTAGCTACTAGCTGGCATTCCAACAAGTTTCTTAATCCAGTGCATGATGGTGCAGTTCTTCCCATCCTGCACTTAAATGGGTATAAAATCGCCAACCCCACCGTGTTAGCGCGGATGAGCCGCGAAGAATTGCAAAGTTTGTTTGTTGGTTATGGCTATAAGCCCTATTACGTCGAAGGCTCCGATCCGGAAGCCATGCACCAATTGATGGCGGCAACATTAGATACAATCATCAGGGAAATTAAAGATATTCAAGAAGAAGCCCGCAATCATGGCTTTAGCAAGCGCCCCCAATGGCCGATGATTATAATGAAAAGCCCTAAAGGCTGGACAGGGCCAGAGGAAGTAGACGGGAAAAAAACAGAGGGTTTTTGGCGATCGCACCAAGTTCCCTTCGGCGAGTTAGCAAGTAAGCCAGAACACCTCAAACTATTAGAGGATTGGATGAAAAGTTACAAGCCAGAGGAACTTTTTGATGCACACGGTAAACTCAAACCAGAACTGGCAGAGCTTGCACCCAAAGGACAACGGCGCATGAGTGACAATCCCCACGCCAATGGTGGTATTCTACTGCGCGATCTAAAAATGCCCAACTTTCAAAATTACGCTGTGGATGTTCCCGAATCAGGTAAGGTTGTTGCCGAAGCTACAAAGGTGATGGGAAACTTCCTACGGGATGTATTAAAAATAAATCAAGAAAGCTTTAACTTTCGGATTTTTGGCCCAGACGAAACAAAATCCAATCGCTTGGATGCCGTATTTGAAGTTACAAATCGAACTTGGGTAGCCGAAACTCTCCCTGAAGACGAGAACTTATCTGCCGATGGACGGGTCATGGAAATACTCAGTGAAACTACTTGTCAAGGATGGTTAGAAGGCTACCTCCTTACCGGTCGTCACGGCTTCTTTTCTTGCTACGAAGCATTTATCCACATCGTAGACTCAATGTTTAACCAGCACGCCAAGTGGCTGGATACTTCCCGTGACATTCCCTGGCGCAGACCAATTGCTTCCCTCAATTATCTGCTCACTTCCCACGTTTGGCGGCAAGATCACAACGGCTTCTCTCACCAAGATCCTGGCTTTATTGATATTGTTGTCAATAAAAAAGCAGGCGTGATTAGGGTGTATCTACCCCCCGATGCCAATTGCCTGTTGTCAGTAACCGACCATTGCCTAAGAAGTCGTGACTATGTCAACGTCATCATTGCCGGAAAACAACCTGCTTTACAGTACCTTGGCATGGACGCAGCAATCAAGCACTGTACCAAAGGTATTGGTATTTGGGAATGGGCAAGTAACGATCAAGGTAGCGAACCCGATGTAGTCATGGCTTGTGCTGGCGATATTCCCACTTTGGAAACCTTGGCAGCAGTAGACATTTTGCGGCAGAACTTCCCCGATTTGAAAGTGAGGGTAGTAAACGTAGTCGATCTGATGGTATTGCAACCACCGAGCGAACATCCTCACGGTTTAAGTGATAAAGACTTCGATAGTATTTTCACTACAGATAAGCCAATTATCTTTGCCTTTCATGGCTATCCCTGGTTGATTCATCGTCTTACCTATCGCCGTACTAACCACAATAACTTGCACGTGCGCGGCTACAAAGAGGAGGGAACCACCACCACACCCTTTGATATGGTTGTCAGGAACGACTTAGACCGCTTTAATTTAGCAGATGATGTAATTGATCGAGTACCAAAGTTGGGTTATAAAGCAGCTTATGTGAAGCAGATGCTCCATGATAAGCTTATTGAGCACAAACATTACATCGCCAAGTACGGTGAAGATATACCGGAAATTCGCGACTGGAAGTGGCCCTATTAAATGGCAAAACTAGGACATTAGGAATAAACCTGGCTTTTTGAAAAAGCTGGGTTTATCAAAAATAGGATTTCTAGCACACTGCTTGAGTCTAAATTGTATCCGGGTCAATATTTAACTCCCGCAATTTCGCTGCCAAACGTTGTGCTTTTTGTTCTGCTTGTTGTGCTGTTTCTTCAGGTGTTGCTACTAGTTGACCATCTGGTGTAAAAAAACGCAATAATCCCTGATAAACTCCCAAATATAACCTTAGCTGATGACTCCACAAATATCCTTTTTCCGAAGCTTGCAGAGGTTGATATTCTCCATCTACTAAATGAAATCCTGCAAATTCTAATGTGTATGGGTCGAACCAAAAATAATCTGGCGTGCGGAAAGTATCTTGATAAATTTCTTTTTTTAAACCTTTGTCTGTATTTGCTGTTGAATCGGAAAGAATTTCTAGAATTAGATTGGGGTATTTCCCATCTTCTTCCCAAACCACCCAACTTTTACGGGTTTTACGTTCGGTTCCCAGCACTACAAAAAAGTCTGGCCCTCGGAAATGTTCTGATTTCAGTTGGCGTGGACTATAGTAAATAGTCAGGTTTCCAGCAGCATAGAAATCATTTCTGTCTCGCCACAGCCATTCTAGACATGATAAAAGTAAAATTATTTGTCGTAGATGCAGTTCGCTTTCCAAGGGAGGCTCATCACTATATAAATCACCAGGTGGAAAAATAACATCTTGGCAGATGCCTCCTTGAGAACCTAATTCTTGAGTAATAGTCATAGAATTGTTGCGGCATCAAGTAGTTATGGATTTATTTTAGCGATCGCTAGATACAATCTTAAATAAACTCATTAGCCGCCTCTGGATTTTAAGTACGTTGTTGATTTTGGTATATTGTCTGTCGGTATTTTTATGAAGTTAAAACCTAAGAATATTACAAGAATCTTAAAAGATGCCAATTAAAACCGCTTTTGTTGACTCAGGCTGTCAGGATCGGGTAAGTCAAACTTTATAGTGACTAAAGCCAAATGAATTATCCCCGCTGAAAGCAGCGTGAAGGGGAGGAAAATAACTCTTGGTAGAGTTTCAGGAATAGGAGATTATATCTTGGCTAAGTTGAAAGTAGGTATTAACGGATTTGGTCGGATTGGGCGTCTGGTGTTTCGCGCTGGCATCAATAACCCTAACATCGAATTTGTGGGTATTAATGACTTGGTGCCGCCAGATAACCTCGCTTACTTATTAAAATATGACTCCACCCACGGTATGTATAAGGGTCAGGTGGAAGCAAAAGATGACGGTATCGTTGTGAATGGGCAATTTATCCCTTGCGTATCAATTCGGAATCCGGCAGAATTGCCCTGGGGTAAATTAGGTGCAGATTACGTTGTCGAATCTACGGGACTGTTCACAGATTTTGATGGAGCGGCAAACCATATAAAGGCAGGAGCAAAGCGAGTGATAATTTCTGCTCCTACCAAAGATCCAGAAAAAGTTAAAACTCTATTGGTTGGTGTAAATCATAACTTGTTCGATCCAGCCAAAGACACTGTTGTTTCTAATGCCAGCTGTACTACTAACTGTCTTGCCCCCATTGCCAAGGTGATCAATGATAACTTTGGTTTAACTGAAGGCTTAATGACGACAGTCCACGCTATGACTGCCACCCAACCCACCGTAGATGGCCCTTCCAAAAAGGACTGGCGCGGCGGACGTGGTGCGGCGCAGAATATCATTCCCTCATCTACTGGGGCAGCAAAAGCAGTAGCGCTGGTGTTGCCAGAGTTGAAAGGCAAGTTGACAGGTATGGCATTCCGGGTTCCTACACCTGATGTCTCAGTGGTTGATTTAACCTTTAAGACAGCAAAGGCTACTAGTTATAAAGAAATCTGTGCTGCTATGAAGCAGGCTGCTGAAGGAGAATTAAAAGGTGTACTAGGATACACAGATGAGGAAGTAGTTTCCACAGATTTTCAAAGTGATTCTCGCTCTAGCATTTTTGATGCTGGTGCTGGGATTGAACTTAATTCCAACTTCTTCAAGGTTGTGGCTTGGTACGACAATGAGTGGGGCTATTCCAATCGGGTAGTTGACCTCATGTTGTCAATGGCACAGAAAGAAGGACTTTTGGAGCGCACAGCAGTAGCAGCAGTGTAATTGAGAGTAATGGTGAGCAGATCCCCAGCTTTTTGAAAAAGTCGGGGATTTTTTAACCAAAATTGCAAAATGATTTAACGAAATTGCATACGATCGCACAACCAATCTGCAAAGAAACTGCCTAGAATAGGCCAGGAGGGGAGTACTCAGGACTTTTTCCAAAATTCTTAATGTGTAATTGGTAATCAGTAATCAAGAATATTAATGAATCCCTAAATAACCAATTACTCATTACCACTAAATTTAAGCATCAATAGCATCACAGCTAAATGGTATCTGTCCTGAACCAACTACATTCAAGAGGTTAAAAATGTCGAAGAATTTACTTGAACAATTGCGAGAAATGACCGTAGTAGTCGCAGATACGGGAGATATCAAGGCAATTGAAAAGTTCAAGCCACAAGATGCGACTACCAATCCCTCCTTGATTACCGCTGCGGCACAGATGCCGGAATATCAGGAAATCGTCGATCAGACTTTACTCCAAGCAAAGAAAGATGCTGGTTCAGGAGCAAGTCAAGCGCAGATAGTTTCTGTTGCGTTTGATCGTTTGGCAGTGTCCTTTGGATTAAAGATTTTGCAGATTATCCCTGGTAGGGTGTCTACAGAAGTAGATGCACGCTTATCCTACGATGTGGAAGGAACAGTGGCTAAAGCACGGGAGTTAATTGCCCAGTACAAAGCTGCTGGAGTTTCTCGCGATCGCATTCTGATTAAAATCGCTTCGACTTGGGAAGGTATTCGCGCTGCTGAAATACTAGAAAAAGAAGGAATTCACTGCAACCTTACCTTGCTGTTTGGCTTGCATCAAGCGATCGCCTGTGCCGAAGCGAAAGTTACCCTAATTTCTCCCTTCGTCGGACGTATTCTCGACTGGTACAAAAAAGAAACCGGAAGAGATTACGCTCCAGCAGAAGATCCGGGAGTTGTTTCTGTCACAACTATCTACAACTACTACAAAAAATTCGGCTATAAAACCGAAGTTATGGGAGCTAGCTTCCGCAATATCGGCGAAATCACCGAACTCGCAGGCTGCGACTTGTTAACTATTTCTCCAGCACTTTTGGGTGAATTGCAGGCAACTGTTGGCGAACTGCCTCGCAAACTCGATCCCAAGAAAGCAGCAGGAATGGACATTGAAAAAATTTCGATGGACAAAGCTAACTTTGACAAGATGCACGCGAGCGATCGCATGGCATCAGAAAAACTAGACGAAGGTATCAAAGGTTTCACTAAGGCACTGGAAACTTTAGAACAACTATTAGCAGAAAGACTGACTAAATTAGAGGCTAAAGTTACTGTTTAATCGCAATTGCCGTATATCTCTACAATGAATGAGATTCCCCCTAGTCCTCGCAAAAAGGCTAGGGGATTTTTTAACGAAACATACTGGCACTTATTTGCATAGCTCTGTTAATAGCTTCTGCACTAGATTTCCTGGCTTGAGTCAGTGCTTGTAGGTGTGCTTGTACCAAATTAACGTTTGTTGGAGATTGGGTTAATTGTGCGTACACCCCAAGTAGCAAATCAGGATCAATGATTGGCAACCCATTAGTTTGTACATAAGGATTTCGTGTAACTATGATTACAGGATTATTCCCATAGATAATAACAGGAGGATAGGTGCAGTAGGGATTGTAAGGGCTGTATACACCCCATTGACCACCGTATAAACCGTAAGGATTACTTATGCTGAAAACACCATACTGACCACCATAAAATCCATACTGATTAAGAATTGAATTTGCTTCGTATGTGTTGCTTGATAAAACTCCTAAAAATTGCCCATCACCACCGAATAATTGAGCAATGCCATTGACATTAACCAAAAAATCTATAAGTTGCATTATTTTTGCAGTATATTATTTCATTTTTCATTTTCTAAAGAAAATATATGAGCAACATCAGTAGCAGTATTGAAAGTTTTATGAAGATAGTTAGGCATGACGATACATCAAATCACTCACTTGCAACCTTTAACACCGATGACTTCAAACGGTTTTCTGAGATTACCACGATCAATTCGCACAGCATTTCTTCAACCTTACCTTTAACAGAGATACAGTAGTCATGAAGTGACGAGAAAGCAGTAGCTAGTTATAAAAGTGGTAAAACCGTGCAATTGAAGTTCGTCTGAAGTTCGTCAGGAGGTCGAGAAGCGTTTTAATCTAGTTGGAGTGTGCGATCACCATTTAGCGAGACGAAACCAGCAAAGCAGTTATCCCTCCAGCGAAAGTTGGCTGAAAAAAAGGTAAAAGCTACAAAATAAAAGACAGATTTTTCTTCTGACTATGAAAATACTGGTACTAAATGCCGGATCGAGTAGCCAAAAAAGTTGTCTGTACGAGATCACAAGTGAAGCTCTACCTCAAGAACCACTCCAACCTCTTTGGGAAGGGAAGGTAGATTGGACTCATCATCAAGGCGTTGCAGAAATTGAGGTTAAAACCGCTACTGGAGAATCGTTGCAAGCCCAAATCTCGGCAGAGTCTCGTCCTCAAGTTATTGCCTATCTACTCGATACTCTATACAAAGGTTCTACCCAAGTCATTAATGAACTGTCAGAAATTAATGTGGTAGGACATCGTGTGGTACATGGTGGACAAGAATACCGTGAAAGTGTAGTAATTACTGAAGATGTCAAAGATGCGATCGCTCGTCTTTGCAGTCTTGCACCTGCCCACAATCCCGCAAATTTGGAAGGCATTGAGGCAGTAGAGCAACTGTTGGGAGATATCCCCCAGATAGCAGTTTTTGATACCGCTTTTCATAGCAATATGCCCGATGCAGCAGCAATCTATCCCGGCCCCTACGAGTGGGTAGAGCAAGGTATCCGTCGCTACGGTTTTCACGGTATTAGCCATCAGTATTGCGCTCAACGGGCGGCTCAAATTCTCGGTCGAGATTTAGCTTCTCTAAGAATAATCACTTGCCATCTTGGTAATGGTTGCTCTCTGGCAGCAGTTAAAAACGGTCGCAGCATAGATACGACAATGGGCTTCACCCCGCTAGATGGACTGATGATGGGCAGTCGTTCGGGTGCTGTTGATCCTGGTATTCTCATCCACTTATTGCGCCAAGATGGTTATACTGTTGATAAGTTAGATAAAATTTTAAACAAAAATTCTGGTTTACAAGGAATTTCAGGGGTGTCTAGTGATATGCGACGAATTCGCTCTAGCATCGCTCAAGGTAATTCTCGCGCTCAACTAGCTTGGGATATATACGTACATCGCTTGCAATCCTATATTGGTGCGATGATCGCGAGTTTGCGAGGACTAGATGTTTTAGTATTTACAGCTGGTGTAGGTGAAAATGCTGCTGATATTCGCGCTGGGGCTTGTGAAGCTTTTGAATTTTTGGGATTGAAACTCGATTCGCAAAAAAATATCGGCAATCCAGTAGACTCAAATATTGCCGCCCCTGACTCAACGGTGCGAGTATTGGTAATTCATACCCAAGAAGATTGGGCGATCGCAACTGAATGTTGGCAATTACTGATGTAGCTCATGTTAACGGATTTTCTTAGATATCCTGACCGAGTAAATTTATATTCCTCTAGGGAAGTTATTTGTTTATCACATCAGTCAGAAGAAAAATGGACTGCAAAGAGTGTTAAATGCTTGCTGAAATTGGAGGAAAATAGCTTAAAAATTTTCCTAACAAGTCCTAAACTTCCAGTTTCTCGCCTTTGTTTACGCTGGCAAACAGAATTTCCCGAACAATCTCGCTTTCTAGGAGATAGTTGGGAACGCAGTTATGGAGAACTAGAATGGCGAGGACTTTTCCCAGAGCGCGTCATGCCCTGGTATATGTTGATTTATGATGGCAAATTAACGCATGGATTGGGAGTAAAAACGCGATCGCGTTCTTTTTGTTTCTGGCAGACAGATGCAGAAGGAGTGAGTTTATGGTTAGATGTGCGCTGTGGTAGTGTAGGCGTTCAACTGGGAACTCGAACTCTAGAGGCAGCAACTGTCGTATTTAGAAGAGGAGAAGAAGGTGAAACTCCTTTTCAGGCAGCGCAGGCATTTTGTCAACAGTTGTGTACATCTCCCAGGCTGCCATCTCACCCTGTATATGGAGGAAATAACTGGTATCACGCCTACGGTAAAAGTTCAGCTACTCAGATTCTCGATGAAGCCAAACTAATTAGCGATTTATCTGCAAATCCAGATAATCGCCCATACATGGTTATTGATGACGGATGGCAAATCTGTCGAGAACCAGGTAATGGCGGCCCTTGGTGTATGGGAAATGCTAAATTTCCAGATATGGCAGCCTTAGCGTCACAAATTCAGGCAGTTGGTGCTAAACCAGGGCTGTGGTTTCGTCCTCTATTGACAGCAGAGTACGTGCCGCAAGAATGGAAGTTAGGAGTTCAGCGTCAAAGTCATTTGGGAATAGAATATCCCCTCGATCCTTCCCAACCAGAGGTATTGGAATTAATACGCAATGATATGCAGCGTTTTCTGGACTTGGGATATCAACTTATTAAACATGATTTTACAGCTTGGGATATTTTCGGACGCTGGGGACGGCAAACTTGGGTAAAACCTTTGGGAGCAGAATTGACTGATGATGGATGGGCATTTAGCGATCGCTCTCGTACCACAGCAGAAATAATTTTGGAACTGTACCAGGCATTACGTGAGAGCGCAGGAGATGCAATCCTCATCGGCTGTAATACAGTTAATCATTTAGGTGCAGGTTTTTTTGAACTCCAACGCATTGGAGATGATACAAGTGGTTTGGAGTGGGAACGAACTCGTCGCATGGGAATCAACTCCTTAGCATTTCGCATTCCTCAACATCAGGCATTTCATGCTGTAGATGCTGATTGTGTAGGGTTAACTCCCTTAGTACCGTGGGAAAAAAATCAAGAGTGGTTGACACTTGTTGCTCAAAGTGGAACTCCCCTCTTTGTCTCCGCAAATCCCGCTTCTATTAAAGTTGAACAACGTCAAGCCTTAGAGAGAGCTTTTACATTTGCTGCTAAGGAATTACCCCCAGCAGAACCCCTTGATTGGTTGTACAACACCTGCCCCCGACGCTGGAAACTCAATGGAGAAGAAGTGACATTTAATTGGTTTGATACAACAGGAGCCTGGGTTTTTACAGATTTGTAAAGTTTTAAGAAGGCAGAAGGCAGTCCCTATGAACTTCGTACACCACCAAGTATGAAAGAGGATTCTTTCCCCTACACCCCTAAACCCTTATACCCCTACACCCTCTTTCAAGTCAGGAGGCAGCAGGCAGAAGGGAAGAGGTTTGACTTGTTCTAGTTCTCGTTACTAGGTTACCAGGTTGAAACGAGAGGGCTGCTAGCCTCTAGAATGTTGTGACTGTTGCAATATGCTGGTACAGTGACTCCATAAAATTGTAAGTATCATCACACGCTTGAAAAAAACCTTGGCGCAATCGCTCTAGATCCGATTCACTATTCAATGTTCTCTCAATCGTATCAACTGCTTGATTAGCGTGTTCTTCTTCACCACTAGAGTCTAAATGGATTTCAAACCAAATTGTTTGCGCTAACTGTTCTGAGAATTTTGATTTGCAACTTTCTTCAATCAGATCAATTTGATACGCACCTTCTACTTCTACCCCTAATGAGTATCCCAAGGCAAAAGGAATATCACTGGTAAAACCTTTTACCATTGAATCAATAAATTGTTGTGCGACAACTGGTTCTTGAATTTGAAAACCGCAAGACTCAATAAATTCTTTTAAAATTACACAATGCATCCGTGGCCGACTTTCTTCTGCAAGCATAGTTTTTATATAATTGCGCCAAGTTTTGTCTTGGTGTGCATTTAATGCTTGGCGTAAAACGATCCAAAAGAAGCCATGACAGGAAGCATGATAATAATCATTAAAAAAGATTTCAAATCCTTGTGTAGATAAGTCTTGACTAAGAAGCTTTGAATACATCCGATTCGTTAATACTGGATGCTCCTGAATCGCAAAACGGTGTATTTCATCGATAATATCTGATTTAGCAACTCTCTTCTTGGCTTTAATTCTTTTATCCAAAATTTCCGCCATTTTTTTAGAGCTTGAAAAGTTGACTTTAGCTAGGTCAGTTGCATTATTATTAAACGAAAGAGATTGCAAATCCAGATAAGTTATCGATTGCATATAAGTCAGTTGTGTCATACTAATTTACTTAGAAAAACACTCAAAATTGCACAGCAATACCATCAAATTAATTACAATTTGAAGTCGCTGTGTTATGGTGTTTAACTTGATTTTTTGTCTAGAAAAATCATCTGTTGCATTATTATTTAATTTTTTCTTCAAAATCTATCCGTAATTACCTAGATTTGTCAAAAATATTGGGTAATAAATATAACTATGTAAAATTATGTACACAGTATTTATGTTGAGTAACAAATTTGTGTAAAGATTAACAGTAATTTAGTAATATTACAGTATGCTTTTAAAACTTAGATTTTATTGATTTAGATTTAGACTACGTTACAATTAGCAACCTATTGTGATGTTAGTAAACTAAAATTTTAATCATTTTTTAAACATTAAAAAATAATTTATTTTATCGTTTATGTATTAAAAAAACTGAAGGTTCAAGTATAATTACGTACTTGTCATGATTACCTGACTTTTCTGTAACTTAACAGTCTTGCTTATTTACCTACTTAAGAAATATCCGTAATACTAACTACAGCTAGGTCATGATGGTTGGGAAACTTGGAATAGTCTTTTGGTAAAGACTTTACAATTCAAAATAGGTATCTGCTAGAAATTACGCAAATTATGATTTTTATACCATTTGGCTGATGATTGCTTAAACATCACCCGTAAGTAGTAAATATATTAAGCAAGTAAATATACTTAGAATAAGAGATTGACAAATCGACCAAATTAATATTTTTTGGGATTAGGGGCTAAAAGCTTGAGACTAAGCCGCTCCCCTAAATCAATTGCAAATAACTAAAAATTTTTCTTGCTAAAGGCTCAAAACCATCGCCGAATTCTGCTGGATAGTGTTGTACTGCCCAGAAGGCTCTGCCATTGTATTCACCAACAAAGACACTGCCAACGATATTGCGATCGCCTTGTTGCCGAAAGACTATTTTTTCTGTTGCCCAAGGATATAAATCCTCTTGAGCTTGAGAACGGTTAGTTACTTGCCATTTATTGATGGCAAATAAACCATTATTTCCCAATAATCTTTCTGTTGTCTGTTGCAAAGTTAACTTTTCACCAGGAAAGAAAAACTGTACGTATACGTTTTTATTGGGTTTACAATCAGGTTGAAGCCAATAAAACCATACTGCTGTTCCCTCCCCGGAACTAACTGTTTGATCTACAAAACGATTGGCTGGTACATAGGTTGTAAAGGGTAAACCTGCTCTTTTGTAGAGGTTGAGCGTAATTTTCTGTTTTTCTCCTTCTACATTAATGGTGTCAGTAATTGTATTTGCTCTCGGCTGGACTATTGGTAGAGTAGAAGTTGGTGTGGGATTTGGATTCACTTGCACCGTACAGCCATTGCTAAAGATGAGTGCGATCGCACTCATAATAGAAAAAATCTTATTCATAATTTTGATGCTTTTTTAGCATTACTATTTCAGCAACGTCGCAAAAGTACAAGCCAAATCATAAACAGCCTCAAAGGCAAAGGAATAGTTGTAGGCAAATCTGCGATCGCCCTGCGAGTAAAAGTATGTTCAGGACTAATTGCACCGATTATTAGTTCGCGCTCTTGTAAAACAAACTCTCTAGAAAAAGGGGATTCAGCTTTTAGCTCGTATTTGGTATCAGCATAGTTAATTTCAAACATTCTTGCAAAGGGATTAGGTTTCACAGCCCAGGCAATACGTTCACCGTTTTGTTCTAGAAAAAAAATTGCACTTACTGGAGTTTCACGGTAAGCTACATAGCAAGAATTTGAAATAAAAAATTGACCAGCTTCTCCCCAAGCTGAAAATTCGATACTTCCAATAGCTAAATTATCCTCTACAACGTCACAATTCCAAGTAAACCAATTTTTTGGAGTCGTCTTGAGCACTCTTGCCTCCCAAATTTTATTTATGATGGACTTTTTTGCTGTTCATTAGTCCTCATCCTAAATAGAGATGGCAGCAATTGAACTCATGCATTTGGATCACCAATTCAGGTGATTGTAGCGGTTTATGTAGAGTAAATCTTTTGCACTCATTCTATTTTCAAACAAATCGACCACAGATAGACACAGATGAACACGGATAATATCTGTGTCTATCTGTGTTTATCTGTGGTTATAATTAACAATTATCCGGATTTGTGTAAGCAATCTAGTAATCTTCACCCCATCTGCTAGAACAGAGTGAGGTCTTAAACTCAAGATAGGTGCAATAATGTTCACTAAAGTCTAAACTGCTAATAAAATCCTACTTTTACAGGTATTTGTTGTGAAAGCTAGATGGATTATTGTCGCAGTCTCAGCAGCGCTGTTTTTTGGCGGCAGCCTGTTTACATCTTTACGCGATCCCTGGTTTCAGAGCTTGGAACGCCCAGACTGGTTGACATTTGAGTTTATCATCCCGTTTGTCTGGTTTGTGATTTGGAGTTGTACTACAATTTCTGCAATATTAGTGTGGGATCAAAGCTCAAAAAGATTTCGTCCTTGGTTTTTGATGGCGATGTATGCAGCGATCGCTATTTTGACTTCAGCATATAGTCCGATTGTGGTTGAACTTCGCAGCCTTTTTGGTGGAATGATTGTTGGTGGCTTGGCAACAATTCTTGTTTACATTTTGGCATTTTTGGTTAAACCAATTTCCAGAACAGCTTCTTGGTTATTTTTACCTTACGCTCTTTGGGGGCCATTTGGTACTTATTTGACTTGGGTATTGATTCAACTTAATCCCGGCGTAGGCAAATAAAAAAGGGTACTGGGTGCTGGGTACTAGGGATTGGGAAGAAAAGGACAAGGAGAGTGGAAGGGAATTTATAATATTCCTTCTGCCACGCCACGTGCTACAAGTCGGCGCTAGACGCTCGCCGCCGTCAGGCGTTGCGTTAGCTAGCGGCTACCCGGAGGGTAGCCGCTAGGGCGCAGTGGCTCCTCTGCCTCCAGCATAGCTGCCTCCTACTCAAACCAATCTTGATGGCGACAAACAAGCCGTTTTCTGGCTTGATATTCCTGCACAGCACCTTCAGTAATAACTCGTTGTCCGTTTCGTCTGCGAGTAGGAAGTTGTCCTGAGTGTAAAATTTGGTGCATTTGGCTTAGATCTATACCTAAACGCCTGGCTGCTTCCAAAGTTGAAATTCCGCGATTAAGCATACTTTTTTTCCTGCTTCTGAGTTGCTAAATTTGCTTTGAATGCCCAGATGAGTCAGTCTTGTTTACAGTAAAGTATCAAGTTGCCTCAATTATTTTCAAAATCACACTCATCTTCTAACGCCAGTAAATTTTGACGTTTATTCTCATTTTTAAGAACACCCACATAGTAATCGGCATAGCGAAAAGCAGATGCACGATCATAAGCAGCAATAGATATGGCTTGTAAGAATACGTTTGTGGGGATTTCAAATCCAGAGAATTTTTCGTATAAAGTCAATAAATCCTCAGCCGTTGGAAACAAACCAGTGTTTTCTACTGATTCCGAGTAATCAAATATATCCTCTATATCTTCAATGAATGCTTTGGACATCTTGTACCTCCCCAAAAGCATAAGATGCAAAACCTGTGATGAAATTTAACTGCTGCTCACGAGTTTGTAAGTTGACAGGGAGTTCAGTATCAGAGCATCCTATCTGTCTCAAAATTTCCAAGCAGTAAGCACTGAGTTGAGTATATGAAGCTTGCTCTAATTCTTGAGCAACCTCTTTTGCCCTTTCCAGATTGACTCGAATCACTGTCATTACAGGGCTGGTCATAAAATGCACCCTAATTAAACTGGATAATTGCAGTTTTGATCGGGATCGCAAAAGAGTGTAACCGTGTTTTTGCGGTATTTATGAAAAGGAAAAATTAAAGTAGCAGTGTATTTACGCAAATATGTCTGGAGCGATCGCCTATAAGCCTATAAACTGTGCTGTGAATATTCAACAAGGCTTGGGAAGTTTGACGGCAGTATTTTTGGAATTTATCTTAAAACAAAGAGGGCTGTTTTAGGGATAGAGCACTAAGAAATAAGTACAAATAATTCATCAGGATGACAAAAATAATTTAAGTTTATTAGAGTTAGTATTGCTGCCATTAAGTCTCAAAATATGTAGTTTAGAATACTTGTAAATAATTAATACAAAAACTACATTTATAATTTACTATTTTTCATCTAAATGCTGTGACAGTATTTGAGAATGATTATGGTAGAAGCAACTCTGTACTCTTTTCTATTCTTTAAACTTAATTAAAAAAAGTTTTTTTAAGAAGGTTTCATCTTCAGACTTCGAGAAATTTTGAGATGGAAACAACAAAACAAGATTATAAAAAGGGTTTTGAGAATAAGATTTAAATAAACTTTATAAGTTTTAACTATGCCCTATTTTGCACGAATTTTGTCTTATTATCGCTTAGTCATTACTGGCATGATTGCTACTTCCATCTTGAGTACTGCTGGGTTTTATACGTGGCGAAATTTACCGAACAATGACATTGTTGTTCTACTTGCTAACTTTGAAGGTTCGGGTTTAAAACATAAAAATTACCGTGTGACTAAAAATATTTTTGATAGTTTAGATGATGCTACTAGAGGCTTTCCTGGTGTTAAAATCCAATATTTAAATAAAACTATCACAGGACAAAAGGATGCTCGTGATGAGGGTAAAAAACATAAGGCAACTATTGTGATCTGGGGTGATTATGGAGCGACAGATGTCGCCGTACAGTTGAGCGCCCATTTTGAAGTTTTACCTTCTCTCAAAGAATTACCTAAAATCAAACGACTAGAGAAAACCGCAGATGTATCAGAATTAAAAAGTTTTAAATTGCAAACTAGCGTCTCCAATGAAATGATTTATTTAAGCCTTGTTACAATCGGAATCATCCGCTACAAAGCCAGTGATTTAGATAAGGCTATTGCTAGTTTCAATGATGCGCTAAAAATTAAAAAATCTGTTCTCACTTTGGATAAGAGCATAGTTTATTTCTATAAAGGAAATGCCTATGCTCAAAAGAAATACTATAATAGTGCTATTGCTGACTATAATCAAGCCATTAATTTAGACTCTAGTTTAATTAATGCTTACTATAATCGAGGGCTAACTTACTATTATAAGAAAGAGTATGCTCGTGCTATTTCTGACTATAACCAAGTTATTAAAATTGACCCTAATATAGCAGAGGTTTATAAAAATCGGGGATTGGTCTACGCTGAGAAAAAAAATTATGATCTCGCCATTGCTGACTACAATCAAGCCCTAAGGCTTGATCCTAATTTAGTGAATGCTTACAATAATCGAGGGGTTGCTTATTACTACAAACAAGATTATAGGCGTGCTATCACTGACTATAATCAAGCTCTTAAACTAGATCCTCATGATGCTAAAGCGTATAACAATAGAGGTAATATTTACTACTCTAAAAAAGACTATGAGCGCGCTATTGCTGACTATAGCCAAGCTATTAAACTTGACCCTAATTTAGCAGAAGCTTATAAAAATCGGGGGCTGGCTTACGCCGACAAAAAAGATTACGAACACGCTGTTGCTGACTACAACCAAGCCATTCAACTTGATCCCAATTTAGCAGAGACTGAAAAAAAACAGGATCTATCTTATGTTGATCCAGCTGCCCAAAAGAGTAATAACAAATCCTCTACCGATAACAACAAAGCTCTCAATGTTGATTCCGATGATGCAAAAGCTTATAAAAAGCGAGGCAATACTTATTATCGCCAAAAAGATTATGATCGCGCTATTGCTGACTATAACCAAGCTCTTAACCTAGATCCTAAGGATGCTAAAGTTTATAAGAATAGAGGAAATGCTTATTACTACAAAAAAGACTATAGTCGCGCTATTTCTGACTACACTCAAGTTCTAAAAATTAATCCCTATGATGCTGAGGCTTACAACAATCTGGGATTAGTACATGCTGATAAAAAAAACTACAATCATGCTATTGCTAACTACAACCAGGCTATTAAACTTAATCCTAATCTAGCCGAAGCTTATAACAATAGAGGCAATGCTTACTACTACAAAAAAGACTATAATCGTGCCATTGCTGACTATAACCAAGCTCTCAAACTTGATTCTGGCTTAATTAAAGCCTATTACAATCGCGGACAAGCTTACTACTACAAAAAAGACTATAACCGCGCCATTACAAATTACAATCAAGTAATTGAACTTGATCCAGATGATGCCAAAGTTTACTATAATCGTGGACTAGCTTACTACCACAAAAAAGACTACGATCGCGCCATTGCAAATTACAACCAAGCCATTAAACTCGACCCAAATGATGCTAAAGTTTACTATAATCGAGGGTTAGCCTACTACTACAAAAAAGACTACGATCACGCCATTGCTGACTATAACCAAGCCCTCAAACTCGATCCTTATGATGCCAAAGCTTACAACAATCGAGGGAATGCTTACTATCCCAAAAAAGACTATGATCGCGCCATTGCCGACTATAACCAAGCCCTCAAACTCGATCCTAATCTAGTCGAAGCTTACAACAATCGAGGGAATGCTTACTATCCCAAAAAAGACTACGATCGCGCCATTGCTGACTACGATCAAGCCCTTAGGCTCAACCCTAATCTAGCTGAAGTGTACGGCAACCGATGCCAAGTATACCTTAGAAAAGGCGAGTATGATCGCGCCATTAGTGACTGTAATCAAGCTCTCATGCTTAATCCTAATCTCTCTGATGCTTACTACAACCGAGGAATTGCTTACAAAAATAAAGGTAGCAAAGACGAGGCTATCAAAGACTTCAAAAAAGTCTTGGAACTAGATAGCGAGCAAGAGTTACATCAAAAAGCTGAAAAACAACTTCAAGAGATAGGCTCTAGATAGTACAGCCTATAGATTATTCTACAAGCCCTCTCAAAAATAATAACTTTGACTCTCGCTGATTAATTTGCTCTGATGAGAGACGATTGCAGACATACACACTTCAAGCACAACATCATCAGGGAAAACTTCCTCTAAATACCGTGCGATCGCTTCCCTAACTACATCAGCTTCAGTACATCCAGAAGCTTGGGCTAAGAATTGAATCTTTTGCTGCCATTTTTCAGGAATCCTAGTTCCTACCATTGGTGAAAATACCATTAAAGCTACTCCACTATAATTAATTATGTGAGTAATTAATTATACGTAAGCTTTAGGAAGTCAATGGCATTTTTAAAGATTAACTTTAGAAATTTTGTAAAAAAAATAACCAAATATTGAGTTACCGTAAATAAACTACATACACCAAAGGTTACTGGCTAATAGATTCTTTAAATTCCTAATACCTAATCACTAGTTCCTAACCGCTATTTATTCTTCTGCCTCCTTGTTACTATCCGATTTTATATCGTGTGCCGTATAAAATGTTCTGTTGGTTTATCGTACAGACTATTTTCCCTAAGCTTGTAGGAAACCATCGTATAGCTTAATACTAAGCATCCTAGAAAAAAAATGACACTAAACCAAGTCATGAGGTTATTGGTTATTGAAAGCTCTCTCTCTAACAATCGCATCTTGGCTGCGTCAAATTCAGTTCTAGTTATCTTAGTGGTATGAAATTGTGTAGTTAGATTAGGAATGCGCGATATCGTCTCTGTTAGCTTGTTCTTCTGTTTTTCCAGGGGCATATATTAAAGCTCATTCGTCAGCAACAAAGATAACATGGCTTTTGTCAAGTAGCAATTATGCTGAAAAAATTAAAAAATAATGTATAAATAAACGCTTATAGTTGTTTTTCAGCCAACTGAGAAGCTCCAACTCTTTCTTGCTTAAGCTTTGTGTTTTTTGACTGGATTGTCTGACAACAAGAATTTAGAGGAAATTTATACTGTCTGCGTCAAGAAATTTTGATATGACAACATATGCGATCGCTTTTTGTACAGTTTAAAGCAAATTTACTTAAGTCATGGCTTCGTATTCATCCATATCAATTCCAAACTAACAGTGTCAGGTGCAGTTTCAGTTGAGTAAAGTTGCACGGATAAAATTTTTGCTCAACAACATAACCTCTAAGCGATCGCCAACGTAAAATGAAACTCGCTACCCTGATTTTTACCCCCAGAAGTTGCCCAAACCTCTCCCCCTAGCTTTTGAATAATTTGGCGACAAATTGCCAAACCCAATCCAGTACCGCCAATAGTACGCCGCAGAAAACCTTCTTCTTGATAAAAACGTTGAAAAATGGCTTCGAGCTGATTTGGCTCAATTCCCCGACCTGTATCTGCAATAATGATTTCTAACATTTTCTGTAGCTTCGGCTTTCTTTGGGAAGAAACAGAAGTAACTGAATCTATTTCAGGATTTAAAACTTGGGCGCGAATCGTGACTCTGCCATCGGGTTTGGTAAATTTGCAAGCATTATCCAAAAGCTTTGTCAATACTTCTATCAATCCTTCGCCATCCGCTTGTACCAAGGGTAATTCCGGTGGTAACTCCAGAAAAATTTGAGGTAGAGGCTGCACTGATAAACGTTCTTTGAGGCTACCTAAAACTAGATCTAAACTTACCTGTAGAGAAATTGGCTCTAGCTGCCAGCGCATCGAGCCTGCTTCTAAACGAGAGAGGGTAAGAAAATCTTGGATCAACCGCCGCATTCTTTCTAAATCGGTTAAAGCAGTTTGCAGCATAGACTGCTGCATTTCTGGTGGCATTTCCCCTTCAGTAGCTAAACTCTCCAAACAAATTTGGATCGTAGACAGGGGAGTTCGCAATTCATGTCCTACGATCGCTATAAGGTTGCTTTGGGTACGTTCTAGTGCTGCTAGTTGCTGGTTAAGAGTTTCTAGGTTACGGTAAGCTTGAGCTTGGATGAGGGCAACTCCCACAGAGGTAGCGATCGCTTCTACCACAGCCTGCTCAGAATCACTCCAAACATAGGCAGACTCACCACAATGGTGCAATTCCAATATTCCCAACCAGGTTTCTTGATAGCGAATTGGCACCAGCAAGCACGAGCGAATCTGCCAACGCTGTAGTTGAGAGCTTAATTTTGAATCTGCTCGTATACCCAAATCTTTTGTAGTGTCGGTGATAACAACTGAGCGATCGCCAACTAAAGCAGCTTGAAACAGTGGATGAGTTGCCAATGACCAATTTTCGCCTTTCATCGCCGGAAAATCAAAGGCTACCCATTCATACTCAATCGGCGCTACCACTTCACTCACTTGATATGGGTAAAGTAAACAACGACAAGGGCTAAATAACTGCCCCAATTCTCTAACTGTAATTTGGAAAACTTCTTCTGGTTTTAAAGAACTGCGGATAGCGGCGGTGATCAAATTAATTAAGCGTTCATTGCGCTCTTTTTTCGTAATGGTGCGATAGGCTTTGAGTTGTTTATATTGGCTAGATTGCAAATAGGTTACCAGGCGATCAGTAAATAATCTGGCATCAATTTCTAGTATGCGATCGCTTGCTACACCAAATGAAGCTGTAGGAGATAAACCGTAGCGCTTTTGCGATCGCTTGATAGCAGCAGCCAATTCTGGGCGATATACTAAAATTTTATCCAGTAACAGCCCAGCTGCAACCATACTAATCTGACGATCAAAAGTCCAAATTCCTTTAAATTGCCTTGCTTGATCCAGTGCTGCTGCATCTATTGGCGAAGCGAATTCAAGGGCAACTATACAGGCAGCATACTTTTTACCAATAATAATCAAATGCCATTCCTGTGCTAAATCATCTTCTGGAGCGAGGGGAATGGTGAAATAGGGAGCTGAAACTGCTGCAAAATCAGACTCTCGTGCAGCTAAGACATAAATCTGATTTGTACGCTGGGCAATTCGCTGATAGCGACGGCTCTCCTGACGATAGAAGCGCTCTTGCTGAAAGTTAGCAATTACCAAAGGTTGATCTTTCCCTACCAGCACCAAGTCTTCCATTGCGTGAGAAAGTGCTGTCAGGGAAGCCTTGAAATAAATCTGAGGACGTAGATGCGGTAGAGTTTGAAGTAAATCCTGCAATAGGGAATTGGCACTCTTCATCACTAATAAGCTTTAGAGCCGCCTTCTGTTACAAGTTTTTAAACTAATACTACGGAGCTATAAAAATGATTTGCTCCTCCAAAATCATGATTATGCGATCGCCACAATCAATTTATGAATGATTTCTGAATGATATCACCAGGCAGGGTGCTATCAGCCTGCTCTGTGCAAAATTGATTCTGGCGAAAAAGTTTTACCCAAATTGGCATCACGCAGATCCACATCACCCAAATTGATGCAACTTAAGTCTGTATTGCGTAAATCAGTTCTTGACAAAATAGCCTTTGTCATGCTGACATTGTACAAATCTGCCTTACTCAAATTTGCTCCAGTCAAATCTGCCTTACTCAAATTTGCTCCTGCTAGATTGGCACCAGTAAGATCCGCATAGCGTAAATCCGCACCTTCGAGATGTGTATTACTCAGATCGGCATAACGCAGATCAGCTAGCCGCAGATCAGCTTCAGTTAAAATCGCTCTGTGCAAATCCGCTTTGGTGAGGGTTGCTCGAATTAAACAAGCTTTGCTCAAACAAGCCCAAATTAACAAAGCCTCTGTTAAGTCAACTCTCCATAAAATTGCTTGCTCCAGAATTGCCTCACTTAAATTGGCTCGATACAAAGAAGCTCCAGATAGATTAGTTCCACTCAAGTCTGCCTGCCCCAGGTTTATCCCAGCTAAACAGATTTCACTCAAGTTTAATTGTCGCAAGCTGACCTGTAAAAAATCCTTGTTGCCTGCACTATGGTGTTTGAGAATGTCATCAGCATCCATGATCTTTACAACTGGACTTTTTTCAGTTTGTAAACTTATGTAAATAAATATAACAAAAATTAAAAAATAAGCCAATCATCGCTGTGCATAAACACAGCGAGATTGAGGGCGAATACAGTCGCAACATTTTGTTTCAGCTTTGCACCATCAGATCCAAAAAAGAAACAATTTTCATAAATCATTGATGAGAGCAGCCTAATTCTCAGTCAATACGGTTACGATAGCCGAACCCTTAAAAGGTGCAACAGAGAAAGCCTGCAAAAGCAGGCTTGGTTCTAACTAGCCTCAGGCCTTAGCCTGTAGGCTGAAGTTAACAACAATCTTGGATTCTCAGTACCAAAAATTTATTGAAACATTTTAAAATACACTAAGACAGACTGTTATTTTTTTGACTAGAAACTGCCGCTCTCAAATTACCTTGATATTCTGAAAGCAACTTTAAGCCTGCCTCTTTTTCCAAACCAGTCCAATGCATTAACAGTGCTAATTTAACCCATTTACCGCTTCGTTCTAGTAAAAACCCAGATGCCTCACGACTTAAACCTGTTAAGTCTTGCAAAATTCGTAAAGCGCGATCGCGTAATTTTTGATTAGTAACTGCTACATCTACCATGCGATTGCCATAAACTTTACCCAAACGTACCATCACACCTGTAGAAAGGATATTTAAAGCTAGCTTTGTTGCCGTACCTGCTTTGAGGCGAGTAGAACCAGCTAATATTTCTGCCCCGGTTAACAAGCGGATGTCAACATCTACTTCCACGCTTACCTGTTCGACTGGTACGCAGGCAATAAAAATAGTAGTAGCTCCCCTTTGACGAGCAGCATTAATTGCACCGTGAACAAAAGGTGTTGTACCACCAGCCGTAATGCCAACTACTACATCTAGTTGTGTCACTTGACGTTGTTGAATCGCAGCCTCTCCATCTTGAGAGCGATCCTCTAAGTCTTCAGAACTGCGCACCAACGCGCCAGCACCACCAGCAATAATTCCTTGTACTAGTTCTGGAGGCGTACAAAAAGTAGGTGGACACTCAGCAGAATCTAGTACCCCCAGTCTACCACTTGTGCCTGCACCAACATAAAACAAACGCCCTCCCTGGCGCAAACACTCAGCAGTACGTTCAATTGCCTCCGCCAAATCAACTCTAGCTGCTGCCACCGCAGCTACTGCTTTTTGATCTTCATTATTAAAAAGTTCTACCAATTCTAAAGTACTGAGCTGGTCTAAATTAAGACTATTTGAATTAACCTGCTCTGTTAAAAGATGCCCGCGCTCCTGCAAATTCGTCATTTATTCTTTGTCCTTTGTCATTTGTCATTTACCCACGGTGATGGGAAGCTCAAAGTCAACAGTCCAAAATTCAGAGTAAAGGATTGTGATCATTGATTATTAAAAGTTGAGTAAATGACGAACTACAACAATCCCTCCAATCTGCGACGTATACTTTCCAGTTCAGAATCAGAGAATTCTGGCTGTTGTTGTGATTCTTGTTTTTCAGGCACAGATTCCTCTGCGTCTGGTTTCCAATCAGTTTCTTCAACATTTACTTCTGGAGGAACTATTAATGCGCTGTTTTCTGGGATAATTTCCCAATCATAGTCAGCACTTTGGCAAAATTCCTTAATTTCTTCCGCATCTATTGCCTCTACTGTCGGTGTGGGGAAATCCTGAGCTTCCAGCATCAAAGCAAAACGCAGGGCATCGTCTTCTGATTCAAACATGAGAATTTTGTTGCGATCGCTGACTCGAATTGTGTGAATTCCCTCATTTTCTGTACCAGCATTAAAAATTAACACAAAAACACGCATGGGTGTAATCATCTTTCCTATCATCTGGGGCCTATTTTTTTAATATGTGATACTGTGATAGTACTAGGATTAATTTAAAATAACTTCACAACTACTTTTGAGTAATTTAACCTAGTTTTTGTCAGAATTTACTCATGTAACTACCAGGTGATTGCGAAGTTGGGGCGATGAACCCCAGCTTTTTATTTGAAGATTTTTTCAAATATTCGTGGAAATTGCTTGCACAGGACACGTCGGAATACATTGTTCGCAGACTATGCAGCGCGATCGCGTAAATGTCAATTTATAGCTTTCTGGGTTGAGGGTTAACGCTTCAGTAGGACAGACTCCTGTACATAACCCACAATGCACACACAAATTTTCGTCGATGGCAATTTCCCCTAATGTGTGGGAAACACTGATATTTTGTGATCGCATCCACTCAATCGCAGCATCTAGCTGATCTATATCTCCGGAAAGTTCCACAACTAGCTTGCCAATTTGGTTCGGTGCCACTTGGGCGCGGATGATATTAGCTGCAACATTAAAATCTTTTGCCAGTCGATAAGTAACTGGCATTTGAATGGCACGTTTAGGAAAAGTGAGGGTAACTCGTTTTTTCACAATGGTTGAAATTCTTTTGCATCCACCTCATCTTTAGTTCTAGCGTACTTATGCAAACAGCGCCCGTACGTGCGATCGCTAGATTTTCTTAAACCTTCTTAAACCTTTCATATTGTTTTGCGCCACATCTGTTGAGGACGTACATACTAATTACGCTGGCTCATTCTCAAGAATTGAGTAAATATTAAAATTTGTTACAATCTCTGCTAAAACCCTACTAATCCATAGTCGTTTTGACTACGTTATAGAAACAAAGTCATAACGACTATGAATAAATTGACTGTTTATGAGTTCAAGCGCGAACTACCGAACAGATAAATATTGCAACGTTTTATTAAACTTATGGAGAAATTGCCCACTATGGCTGATCCCAAAACATTGACAACCGCCGATGGTATTCCAGTTGCAGATAACCAGAACTCTTTAACAGCAGGTGATCGTGGCCCTGTGTTAATGCAGGATTTTCATTTAATGGAGAAGTTAGCTCACTTCAACCGAGAACGAATTCCTGAGCGTGTTGTGCATGCGAAAGGAGCCGCCGCATTTGGCACATTCACCGTTACTCACGACATTACTCGCTACAGTAAAGCCAAAGTTTTTTCAGAAATTGGCAAGCAAACCCCAGTTCTTCTCAGGTTCTCTACGGTAGGAGGCGAAAAAGGTTCAGCCGATGCTGAACGCGATCCCAGAGGCTTTGCAGTCAAATTCTATACAGAAGAAGGTAACTGGGATTTGACAGGTAATAATACACCAGTCTTCTTTATCCGCGATCCGCTCAAATTCCCTGATTTTATCCACACGCAAAAGCGCAATCCGCAGACAAATTGTAAAGATGCCAACGCCATGTGGGATTTTTGGTCACTTAGCCCAGAGTCTCTACATCAGGTTACAATTCTATTTTCCGATCGCGGCACTCCTAAAACCCATCGGCACATGAACGGTTATGGCAGCCATACATTCAGCTTGATTAATGCCCAAGGAGAACGGGTGTGGTGCAAATTCCATTTCAAAACCATCCAAGGCATTGAAAACTTTACAGCAGAAGAAGCAATTCGAGTTAAGGGTGAGGATCCCGATCATGCCACCCGTGATTTATTTGAGGCGATCAAGCAAGGAAACTATCCGCGTTGGCGAGTCTGCATTCAGGTAATGACACAAGAACAGGCGGCACGGCATCAAGATAATCCCTTTGACTTGACAAAAGTTTGGAAGCATTCAGAATATCCCTTGATTGACGTAGGTATTCTCGAACTCAATCGCAATCCTCAAAACTACTTTGCCGAAGTTGAGCAGGCGGCGTTTTCTCCTTCTAACGTCGTTCCCGGCATCAGCTTCTCTCCCGATAAGGTATTGCAAGCTCGGATTATGTCCTATCCCGATGCTCACCGCTATCGGATCGGTGCCAACTATCAGCAATTACCTGTCAATCAGCCAAAATGTCCGGTAATGCACTACCAGCGTGATGGTGCGATGGTATTGGGTAACAACGGCGGCAATGCACCCAACTATGAACCCAACAGTTATGAGAACGCACCGAAGCAAAATTGTGCTTATGCAGAGCCAGCTTTGGATTTAGGCAATGTCAAAGTCGATCGCTACGATCACCGTGCCGGAAATGACGATTACACCCAAGCAGGAGATCTCTATCGGCTGATGACACCCGATCAACAGGAGCGTCTGATCCAGAACATTGTAGGCAGTTTAAGTCAGGCGCGACACGATCTGCAAATGCGTCAACTTTGCCATTTCTTCCGGGCAGATGTGAATTACGGTAGTCGCGTGGCAGAAGGTTTAGGAATAGCGATCGATCCATCTATGTTTCCCAAGTCTGCCCAACCCGTTGCTCGGTAAGAGGGGATAGGGAAGATGGGGGAGATAGGGAAGATGGGGAAGAATTTACTCTTACACTTCCTCAACTCCTGTCTCCTTGTCCTCTTCTTACCTGGCAGCAGTCAAAAAACACAAGGCCATTACCTAACAAAAGTACTAGAGTTAAAGATAACAGTGCTTAATATGTTTTAATAAACCTGTTATGAGTACGGATTCACCTGTGAATTCTCCAATCAAGCCGGAATCTTCTTTTGGAGTGCGCCTGAGAAATTTTTTAATTGCAGTTGTGGCGATCGCCCTTAGTGTTGCCCTTGTTTTGGGATTGAAAAGCGAAACTAGCTCAGTTTCCCTGACTAGTTTAGATGAACAATCTACACCATTAGAAGTAGCTTTGACCAATGGCAAGCCATCGTTAGTGGAATTTTATGCTAATTGGTGTACTGTTTGCCAGAAAATGGCACCTGACATCGCTCAACTAGAACAGCAATATGCAGACAAAGTTAATTTTGTTATGCTCAATGTGGATAACACCAAATGGCTGCCAGAAATGTTGAAATATCGGGTAGATGGTATTCCCCATTTTGTATATTTGAGCCAGAAAGGAGAATCTGTTGCACAGGCGATCGGCGATCAACCCCGCACAGTTATGGCAAGTAATTTAGAAGCCTTAGTTGCTAATTCACCCTTACCCTATGCTCAAGCTAGTGGGGAAGTTTCTAAAGTTTCAGCATCAGTAGCACCAGCAGGTAGCAAAGACGATCCGCGCAGTCATGGTAGTCAAGTAGCAGATTGAATTTATAGTGGGGGCATTGTAATAGCGTCTCCTGACTATAAAATTTATCTAAAACACACGAGAGAGCCAGAGGCTCTATATTCTCGTTACCAGGTTGAACCTGGTAACGAGATTACCCTGTTGTTAAGAGGGCAAATTTTCTCTCCCCAGCTTTTTAAGCTTACAGATTGGTCGCATACTTGCTAACCTAGTAAAACTAATAGCTAGAGGTTAATGTATTTTTAATTACGAAAATACTGTCAGTGTAAATAGAACAGAAAGACTAATTTCATCATAATTACAAAAAATCTCTCCTTTTAAGGAATTTTACAAGAAACAGTATGTTAATTCCCTACATTTATTTTGATTTAGGCTAATTACACTACCAATAGTAGTCTTGAAACATCGAATTTATTCGATATAATTAGCCTTATGGATACGAAAGATACTGATATATTTAAAGTTCTTGCTAACGAAACTAGGCTACAAATCTTGCATTGGTTGAAAGAACCTGAAGCAAACTTTCCTCCTCAAGATGTAGATCCTAGTACAGTTGGTGTTTGCGTTAGTAGTATTCAAAAGAAAACTGGCTTGGCTCAATCTACTGTGTCTCATTATTTGTCTATGCTGGAGGCTACAGGGCTGATTATATCTACACGCCAAGGACAGTGTACCTATTATCGTCGTAATGAAGAAGCTTTCTCTGAGTTTGTCACTCATGTGGCTACAGAGTTATAGTATAGATAGAGATAAATTCTCCTCTTCATCAATTCTTTTTATCTAATATCGAAATTATTCGATATTTCTAATAGTCAAAATACTGTTATGGTGTAGGAGCGACAGACAAGCGACAGTGTAGATGAGGGAGAGCAGGATGCTAGCAAGTTATTTAGTGTTGTTGTTTATCGGCTTGGGTGCTATCTGGCTAGGACTCAAAGTACGTGAGGAAGTCTATCGCATTGCAGTTGTATTTAGCGGAGTAATGCTGTTAATAATGGGATTCGTGTTGTCTCCATCTGTTGTGCAATTTTGTGTTGTGCTAGTTTTGCTGGGGCTGCATAAACTATATACTCCGCAGCCGAAATTTTAGATATTTGGAACTAAACCATCAAATTGTTGAGTTTTAACAGGATAGATTATTAGCGCAACTTACAATCGAACTGTAGTAGATCGGCGACATAGCGATCGCGCTCTTGCTAATTAATGGTTATGGAAGCAGTTCTAAATTATTTGTGAAAAAAATTTGTGAAAAAAAAGATTCCCAAGCTCCCTAACTTCTAAAAGAAGTCGGGGATCTGTATGTTGAAAAATAGGATTGCCATATATATCGTCAGGCTGATGTGCGCTTTTAATAAAAGCTAAATACTGATATCGTAACTTGCAAAAAAATTTTCTGTGAATTACGTTCTCGGCATAATTAGCATGAGAAACATTCCCAGACATCTACTAATACAGAAGGTTTCATCTCGATGAATCGAGTAATAACTTGGATAGAAGGTATTCACTTACGCCAGATAGTTACTGTTTTGCTAGTAACTATTGCATTTTTATTTAGTACAGCATTTGGCAATTCTTATCAACACTCTGCTCAGGCGAAAGCGCTAACACCAGAAGCACAACAATATCATTCTGAAGGTGGCGAAGAATTTCAAAAAGCAGTAAAGGATACTCAAGAATCTGGTAAAAATATCTTAGAAAGCGCTAAAGAGAATATCATTGAAAAACTTAATCTTAATGAACCGATTCCTCCAGCGACTAAAGAGTTTTTCCAGGATGTAAAAGAAAATACTCAACAAGCAGTTAAGAACCCACAAGTAGTTATCCAAGGTTCTCAAAATCAACAATAAAAAATTAGCTTTTAAAAGCGAAATTTAAGTACAAACTGTTCAAATTAACCCACAGCTTAGTAAAGTTAGGCTGTGGGCTTTGTAAATAACTGTATGAGTACGGGTATTTTGACATTGGCTACAGAGAAACCCCCAATAGTAGATGCGATCGCTACATTAGAAAATAGAGAAAGATAAATCACTGATCGCATTTAATTTTAGGGTACTCAGAATAAATCATGAGTGAAAAAGCTACTATTTTAGATAATCCGTTGCTTCAAGGCTCTGGTTTGCCTGCATTTGCAGACATTAAACCAGAACAGGTGGTGCCAGCATTCAACCAGCTGCTAACAGAATTAGATCAAGAACTTACCAAATTAGAGTCTAAAGTACAGCCGACTTGGAACGATTTAGTAGAACCTCTAGAAAAAATTACCGAACGTCTCAGTTGGAGTTGGGGTGTAGTCAGCCATTTGATGGGGGTAAAAAATAGCCCAGAACTCAGAGAAGCTTATGAAACCGTACAACCGCAGGTAATACAGTTTTCTAACAAGTTGAGTCAAAGTCAACCCATATATAATGCTTTTAAAGCACTGCGCAACAGTAATAGTTGGGATAATTTAGACTCTGCCCAAAAGCGGATTGTGGAAGCTGCGATTCGAGATGCAGAACTTTCTGGAGTTGGTTTGCAAGGTGAGGCAAAAGAGCGTTTCAATGCCATTCAAATGGAGTTGGCTGAACTCTCCACTAAGTTTTCTAACCATGTCCTAGATGCAACAAAAGCTTTTGGCTTGACGTTAACAACTCAAGAAGAAGTTGACGGTTTGCCCCCCAGTTTACTTAGTTTAGCAGCACAAGCAGCACGAGATGCGGGAGCAGAAGATGCAACTTTAGAAAATGGGCCTTGGCGCATTACTTTAGACTTCCCCAGTTATGTTCCTTTTATGCAGTCTAGTACTCGTCGTGACTTGCGCGAAGTGCTTTACAAAGCCTACATGACTCGTGCTTCGTCTGGAGAGTTAGATAATAATCCAATCATTGAGCGCGTTTTAAAGTTACGTCAAGAACTAGCAGAGCTACTTGGCTATAAGACTTATGCAGAAGTTAGTTTAGCGAGTAAAATGGCTCCCAATGTAGAGGCTGTAGAAAAACTACTGGAAGAATTGCGCCAAGCTAGTTACGATGCAGCAATGCAGGAATTAGAAGATTTGAAAGCCTTTGCAGCTTCTAAAGGTGCAGCAGAAGCTAATGATTTAAAGCATTGGGATTTTAGCTTTTGGGCAGAACGCCAACGAGAAGAAAAATTCGCCTTCACACAAGAAGAACTACGTCCCTACTTTCCTCTACCCCAAGTGCTAGATGGTTTATTTGGATTGGTGAAGCGCATATTCAGTGTGACAGTCACACCTGCTGATGGGAAAGCGCCCGTTTGGCATGAGGATGTCCGTTATTTCCAAATAGCTGATGAGGCAGGTAATCCCATCGCTTACTTTTACCTAGATCCTTACAGTCGCCCCGCCGAAAAGCGTGGTGGTGCATGGATGGATACCTGTATTAATCGGGGTAAATTCACAGAAAATGGTTCGGCGAAGACTCGCTTACCCGTAGCGTATTTGGTATGCAACCAAACACCCCCAGTTGATGGCAAACCAAGCTTAATGACTTTTACGGAAGTAGAAACTTTATTCCATGAATTCGGCCACGGTTTGCATCATATGCTAACTAAGGTAGATTATGCTGGAGCCGCAGGTATTAATAATGTCGAATGGGATGCTGTAGAATTGCCTAGTCAGTTCATGGAGAATTGGTGTTATGATCGCCCGACTTTGTTTGGCATGGCTAAACATTACGAAACTGGCGAAACCTTACCAGAACACTATTACCAAAAGCTACTAGCGGCAAAGAATTATATGAGTGGCAGTGGGATTCTCAGACAACTGCACTTTAGCCTCCTTGATATCGAACTGCACCACCGCTATCGCCCTGGTGGAAATGAAACACCCAAAGATGTACGCGATCGCATTGCCAAGACAACTACTGTCATCCCACCGTTACCAGAAGATTCTTTCTTATGCGCTTTTGGACATATTTTTGCGGGAGGATACGCAGCAGGTTACTATAGCTATAAATGGGCAGAAGTCCTTAGTGCAGATGCGTTTGCTGCTTTTGAAGAGGCAGGTTTAGAAGACGAGCAAGCCGTAAAAGTTACAGGTAAACTTTATCGTGATACAGTTTTGGCTCTCGGTGGTAGTCAGCACCCAATGGAAATATTTAAGTCTTTCCGGGGGCGTGAACCAAGTACAGAACCATTACTCAGGCATAATGGTTTAGCTGCTGCCTAAGACAACAAATTTATCAGCATATGATGGGTAAAGCTTGCGCTCTACTCATCCTACAAATGATAAAAACAACAAAGAAGGCGCTATAACTAGCGCCTTATTACCGTGATTAGATGAATTCATAAGGTAAGGAACAAACTTAGATACTCACCTTATTTATTCAGGGATAGTTTCTGCGTGAACAATAACATGGATAAGAATAATACAAAAGTACATTAAATAGTCTCTTAAGGTTTGAATGTCAGGGAACTATTTTTTCCTAACCAGGTGTCTGGTTTGTAAGGAACACAAGCAAAATAATATTTTTTGACGTGTATCGCCCAAATTTTTTGAAAGTTTGTTTATCTTTGCTTCTGCATATATTCCCTTGGGGCTTACCCTTGGAGGCTATTGCACAGAAAACCTCCAATTCCCAACTACCAAGCAAAACAAAACAAACAGGTAATCGTAGCAACAAAAGTGGTAACCTCCAAGTTAAGATACCTGTGAAGAAACTACCAGCACGCCGGGAAGCTGGGAGTACACGTAGAGGTAGCTGTATTTCTGGCGATCCGGCACTTTTGGCTTTACTGTTGCCAGCAACTAATTTGGGATTGACAAGTGCTGCTTATCCTCGTTTTTTTTGGTACTCACCTAAAAATACAGCCCTACAGACAAAGTTTTCCTTATATAAGATAGATGAGCGATCGCGCCAGCAAACCCTCCTGTACAACACAACCTTCAAACCCAGTACTGAAGCAGGCGTAACTAGTTTAGCCCTACCTAATCAAGGTAAGACTCCACCCTTGGAAATTAATCAAACTTATTATTGGACTGTATCAATTATTTGTGATCTAACAGATTCTTCACCTCGCTCTGTTATTTCTGTAGATGGTTGGATACAACGAGTCGCCCTCACTCAAAATGTAACTAATCAATTGCAGCAATTGAACCCTAAAGAGCGTATTTCTATCTATGCCGAACAAGGTCTTTGGTTTGATACACTATCAACCGTAGCAGAACTACGCGCCTGCAACCCCTCTGACAAGAATTTATCGAACCTCTGGATCAATCTGTTACAACAAGCCGAGTTAGTAGAACTTGCCCAACAACCTTTGCAGCAAGAATGTTCTCGCCCGTGAGAGGTTATTACTTACAATAGGTAAACTCCTAATAGCATATTGAAAATTTGTCAATAAACAAAAATAGATTTTATCTATTTTTTCTGTCTTTCTTTGCAATACTTAACTTAGCTTTAATTAAAAATAGTAAACATAGATTAAAACTAATAAAATTCATCATCATTCATTAAGTTAATCGTGCAATATTAAGAGTAAGCTGAATAAATGAAGCCTAGTTGAAAATTATTCGTCACTAGGTATAAACAAAAATAACATTTGTCAATATTTAGCAGTGTATAGTCAAAAGCATTAAATTCGCATTCTATTGACTATTTACTGTTGAGAGTTGATAGTGTTATTCAGCAAGGCGGTGAAAGTTAAGCCAATTACAAGAGATTGCAAACCAAAGCTACGTGAGCAACAAGGCGTAACGATGATCAACAATATTTTGCTAGCTGTCTCTGGGCTGGGACATGCGGAAGAGATGCTGAAAACTTTGAAGGAAATACCATCAATTCAACGAGCAAAAGTCACAGTTTTGCACGTTGTTCCGCCACAAAGCACCGCCGGAGCTATGACAGCTAAGTGGGAAGAAGGTGGCAAAGTATTGGCTAATGCCATTCAAACTTTGAATTTAGATCCCAGTCAAGTCTCTTCAATATTGCGGCAAGGCGAACCCAAAGATGTAGTTTGTCAAGTAGCAGAGGAAATGGATGCAGACTTAATTATCATGGGTTCTCGTGGACTCAAACGACTGCAATCTATTTTAGCAAATTCTGTCAGTCAGTATGTTTTTCAATTATCTTCTCGCCCCATGTTGCTGGTAAAAGATGACATTTATGTCAAAAAAATTAACCGCATTATGGTAGCGATGGATAATTCTGACGCATCAAAACAGTGCTTGAATTTGGCATTATTTTTAATTAGAGATATCAAGGGAGGAGAATTAATTCTGTCCCATGTAATCACAGATTTAGGAGGTGAATCTGCTACATCAACTCAGATTAATCCCGAACAACATCCTGTTTTAGCAGGCGCTGTTGCAGAAGTTAAAAAACAAGGTGTACAACCTCGTTGCGTGCTGAGTATGGGTAAGCCGGGTGAAAAAATTTGTCGCTTGGCAGAGGAGTTAAATGTGGATCTATTACTAATTGGTTCTCCAGATCGTCGTCCTTCAATTGCTAAAAGTTTTGTTGATTTAGATCGACTTTTAGGCTCTTCTTTGTCTGACTACGTGAGAATCAATGCTACTTGCCCAGTTTTATTAGCACGAACTACGGGCTAAAGTTAGAATTTTATAATTCATCAAGTCGTAGCAGAACTCTGACAAACCCTTTATAAACGTTTAAGAATAAGGGTTAAGACGGGGCATCATCGCCCCGTTTGGATATCTGCAATCGGCAATTATTAAAATTTGGCATTGCTGATTTCATGGTGTGAAAATGATTTTGCTTAATGCCAAAATCTTTAGTAGAGACACGATATATCACATCTGGGCATCTGAATTTATAGTACGATTTGGTAACATCTAAAATTTTATTTACTTGCTCTATTGTCTCGAAAATACGGTACTCCTAACGCTGCTGGGGGCGTTAATTTACCAGCTAATCCCAATAGGGCGAGTAAGGCGATCGCATAAGGTAACATCACCAAAAACTGATAAGGTATATTCGCGCCCAAGGCTTGAATCCGCAATTGTAAAGCTTCGGTGGCACCAAACAGCAAACACGCTAAAGTACTGCCAAGGGGATGCCACTTACCAAAAATTAAAGCTGCTATGGCAATAAATCCTTTACCAGCACTCATGCCCTCAGCAAAATATCTGACTTGAACTAAGCTTAAATAAGCACCCCCTAAACTAGCAAGACATCCACTCATCACTACAGCCAAATAACGTACGCGCTGTACAGATACTCCCGCAGTATCAGCAGCCTTAGGGTATTCTCCTACCGCTCTTAAGATTAAACCAAAGCTAGTCTTAAATAAAAGATAAGTAGTAAAAATAACTAAAATTAAAAGAAAATATACAAGAATATCTTGTTGGAATAATAAAGAACCAATGAGCGGAAGATTGGCAAGACTAGGAATAATGATCGGCTCAATTCCTGGTAAACGCTGTGTACTACTACCGTGAAATACTAGCCGCGCCAAAAAAGATGTGAATCCAACTACTACCAAATTAATCGCCAAACCAGATACTAATTGATTCACGTATAAACTAATGCATAAAAAAGCGTGGATCAGTCCGACGAATCCACCAGCTACTAATGCTGCAAATACCCCAATCCAAACATTTCCAGTGTAAAAAGTTGCAACTGAACTGCTAAAGGCACCAGTTAGCAACATACCTTCCAAAGCAATATTTAGCACTCCCG
This sequence comes from Chlorogloeopsis sp. ULAP01, assembly GCF_030381805.1. Taxonomy (NCBI): domain Bacteria; kingdom Bacillati; phylum Cyanobacteriota; class Cyanophyceae; order Nostocales; family Chlorogloeopsidaceae; genus Chlorogloeopsis; species Chlorogloeopsis sp. ULAP01. The sequence continues at coordinate 140,171 of NZ_JAUDRH010000003.1, read as the reverse complement.
AACGTTCCGAGTATAGTCCTCCTAAAGCAGCGTATGCCAAAGGTACAGCGAGGCGCAAACTGGCAACGAGGTAATCTGAGAAAAAATCACTTGTCATTTTTTGTTAGGGTGGGTTGAGTAAATAGGCGATCGCCTCCAATAGAGATATCATTGACAAAACCCATCCGTATAGTATCTAGCAGTGATCTCTTGCAAGGTAAAGATTTTTAATCAATTAAATAATACAATTAATACAGGGCCTACGCACGGGTGTATGGAATAATAAACCGCAGAGAATGCAGAAGAAAGAGGATTTTAGAGAAATTTTACGTAAGTCCTATAATATTTTGCACTTTTTTCAACGTAATTTATCAACACAAATTATTAAAATTAAATCTATTTTGCTCTTAGCCAAATTTGAGAGTTTGAGACCAAAATTAAAAATAGATTTTTATTAACATAAAGATAAGAAGATTACAAAGCTAAATTGAAATACCTTGTAATCTCCTAGCCCCAGAATACTTGTCTGAATCAAATCTAAAGCTTATTAGAAAGTAAACTACATTCTATATATAATACTCTTCTATCTAAAGAAATAAATTAGTTTTACATAAGAGTGTGATAGTTAATACACTTTTGTTAAAACACAACATTGTCAATATAAATATCCATACTTTTTGTTTGTATAAAAAGTTGGCAGCAAAATAATACTATTTAATCAATGAAATATCTGGCGACAAAGCAGTAATTTAAGATAGCTTTACAGCTATTAAGCAAGGATTTGTATTGACATATACATCTTTATTTCATACTAAATAAACTTTTGATAGAAAACTAATCTATTCTTGAGTTAGAAGATAGTAAAAATATCATTAATTAATTTAGTTATTAATTACAGAGTTAAGAATGGAAATTAACAATGAATAAAAATCAGCAGCTAACACCACCGAAATTTACTATCCATCAGTTTGTTTATTTTATTGGAGGTGTTGGCACAATTTTAGATTTTCAAGTTGATGCCAACACCTGGAAATATGCCGTTGAAATGGAAAAAGGGCCAGAACCAGTTATGGGTAGAATTGGTAGTGAAACAACAATTTTCTTGCATGAAAGAGATATTCACGGAATAATTAGTTAATTAGCTAGTCTATATTTCTTAGAATTATGTATCTGTGAACATCAAAAGAAATTCTTCCTTGTTTTTTTAACTTGCACAGCAATCGTGTAATAGTTACTCGAGTAGTACAGCAAGCGTTGGCAAAATCTTCGTGAGTTAAGCGAACTTTAAGGCGGGTTCCCTGTACTACTGTTTCCCCTATTTCCTGTTTCAAAAGTTGCAAAAAACACTCTAATCTATCATGCACTTTTCTTAATCCAGAAATCACTAAAAAAGATTCTGTTTGCCGTAATCTCTGATTTATTTTAGGTAAAAGAGCATGGCTTAAACTTGGAGAAGCTATGATTTCAAACACTGAAATAGAGACTAATTCAGTATCCGAAAGTGCTGTGGCTTGGTAAGTGTTTAGAGAAGTCATGTAAGAGCCAAAAACCATTCCTGGAACAGCCAATCCTACTAGCACTTCTTCATTGGTTTCACAAAGCGTAGTTAGTTTTACTAAGCCTTGATGCACATACCAAATCGTCTGTGGATCTAAAGGGATAATTTCTCTTTTAGAATATTTATGTAGGGGGCGATCGCTACTAAAGTTGTAATCTTTTTTGTTTAATGCTAATTCCCCTCGTCGGGAGTCAGTTGTGTCTCGCAGTAGCCAACGTAAATTTTGGGGTTTCCCCTGCTGATTGTAAGTAACTGCTACTGTTAATGCTGCATTAAATAACTTGCCTCCCCGTTGTTGCAAGCCTATAATTAACTCTTGGCTTTTACGATGTTGGCTTAACTGGGTGAGTAAGTCACGAAAGCATTGACGCTGCTCTAAGGCAACAAAACTAATCATCAGTTTGCCAACTAGAAATCGCTTTTCAACATTCAGCAATTTAGTAGCAGTATAGTTAGCTTCTTGAATGCAGCCCTGGGCATCAGTTACCAAATAGCCGTCTGGTGCTTCCTCAAATAGCTCCTCGTAACGTTGGTACTGCTCTTCTAAAATTTCTTGTGTTTGTTCTAGTTGCTCATTTTGCTGGTACAGTTCCTCTATTGCATGATGCAGTTTTTGTGAGGCGGTACCAAGTTCGAGCAAAGCTTGCGGCACTGCATTAGCTGGTACAGGCATAGCAATAACATTTTCGTACAGTTGAGCTATACGCTGATCCATTGCTCGTGTTTTTTGAGCAAATTTGTCTATTTTTACTTTATTTACATCTTTTGTCTTATCTACATCCATTTTAGTTTTACCCAACTTGAAAATAAGGTAGAGAACAATAGGAAATTGGGATAGATACGGGGAAAGAGAACTAACAGACGCAGACTAGGAGTAAAAACGCGCTCCCCGTCTCTCTTCTCCTTGTCCTCTTCTATACACATTTCAGCAAGGGTTACTAATTGAACAAAAAGTTAACTGCCTAATACAGTTTCGTGTAAACCGTAGCTTTTTAAAAGCATAAAAGCACTATGCATCTTTACACTTCTATAACTTGAGTGAAAAAATCTTAGTGTTTAACAACATCTAAAATCGATGGAAAATGACTAAAATCACCCTCTTTTGCTGCTAAATGCTAATCAATTCATCTTTAGACAAGTTTTTTAATTGGCACAGATGCTTACTTGTATGCAACCGCAGAACCTGAGATATGCTCCCAAAAGTGTCATAAACTCTTCCGGCATTTTTGTTTAATCAATGCATAAATGTTTACAATAGTAAATTGTATACATTTATACAATTATTTATTACTGCTTTTATTAGAAGATAGCTACTGTTATCTACTCCTAGCTTCTTCTATAGGAATAAATATACATATACCATACGAACTGGTTTGATGTTAATTGAGATTGTAACCAGAATTACAAAAATCATTGTATGTAATCAAGGACAAGTATTTAGGCATATACAGCCCATCTCATCTAGATGAAGTACATTGCTCCACCTACCCTATCGGATACACCCCTTTCATCCCCCTTAGCAAGGCAGATGAAAGGGTGTACTCTATTAACTTGCAATCCGCTGTATTTGAAAAACGAGCAATAGTTCGAGTTTATAAGTTTATGCCGATCGCTTTCCGAGTATTGTTAAGAATATTTGCGTTATGTAATGTTGATGGATGCTCTTTAAATCTATGCTGACAAAGACGCAGAGCATAGTTGCTCGTCATATTTTGTGAAGTGTAGTGGCAATCCTGGTTGAAGTTTATATGAATTACACTCAGCCATTACTACAGTCACGTTGCAAGCGGGAACAATAAAATCGCAAAGGAAGCACGAAACCCAAAAGGTAAAGGCAATATAGAAATGTTAACAACCAGAGAGTATCAGATACTGTACGCAGTCATGGAGTTTTGTAACGAAACAGGTGATTTGCGAGAACGATTACTCGGTTTATATGGGTTTAATGTTACTCAGCAAGAACTAAATGAATTGAAGGATAAAGTGATGCAGTTAGCAACGGGGTAAGGATACATCTACTATTCTTCGTATTCTTTGCTGGCAGGCTCAACTTGCTATTATTTAAGCGTTTCTAAATGCTTATAAATCGGAGCGGCGGGATTTGAACCCACGACCTCCACTACCCCAAAGTGGCGCGCTACCAAGCTGCGCTACGCCCCGACAACCTTTATATACTAACACAAACTTTAAAATAAAAATATAGTTCAACTAAAAAACCTGAAGCATTCCAGCAGCTTGCACTAAACCTGGAATAGCACAAGCACTCCATTTACCTTCTACACAACGACCTGTATTTACAATCAAGCGAAGGCTATAGTCATAAGGATAACCTTCTGCCTCCATCCAAAGTAAATCGCTTTCGGCTTCACAGGCAATTTTTTCTTCATCCATTAATTCAGACGAAAGTTGCTGCATTGTGTCTGCTAACTGTAACAATAATCGGCAAAAATCATCTAATTCTGCTTCTGTTAACTCGATCGCCCAATCATCTGTACCTACTAAACCTTTAAATTCAGGTGCAGATGGACTCCAACCAATACGCCAACCAGATCCACTTTTAATTACACGTTCCATAATTAGGGGCTAGAGGCTAGAGGCTAGGGGCTAGAGGCTAGAAATAAAAAATTTCCTAGTCCCTAATCCCTAATCCCTAGTCCCTATCATTAAAAACATTGACTAACGCTTGTACTAGGGCATTTCGCTGCTGACGATTGAGGCGACGGATGGCAGCGCGATCGCCTGCAAATGGGTTTTGACGCAGTATATCATGACCTGGATATAGTGTTTCATACATAACTTCATTCGCATCCAGGTAATCAGCTAAAGTTAATTTCCAATCGAGTCGATAATTTGGTGGGCGCCCCTTAACATAAATGTGATAGCGGATCATGCGACTAACTAAGGTGTTGTTTGCAGCAACTTTTCCTGTTTCTTGGCTAGTATAATTATTTTCCTTTGGTAAATCTGGCAACTGCTTATATACTTGTTGCCAAACTTCGCTAGGATTGACTCTCTGAGCGTAAGCAGGTTTGGCAAAGAACAAACTAGTGTATGTTAATCCTGTTTTACTAAAACCCAAAATCAATACACTCAAAACTAATATTATTTCTGCCCCCTTTTTAAGGAGGAGTACAGAGAGTATCTGCCAAGACTTAAGCATAAGCTGCAATAACGATAATTTTTTGCTCATTCTACTTGGCAAATAGTATTTCCTTATACTTCGCCTATAATTTCTGGTTGAGTTAGTTCGTCTGACATTTCAATAATTGCCCTCAACACCGGCTTCATCATTACATCATCGTTATTGTCAAAGTCTTCGTAACGCCGACGTTTTGCACGATTTGCCACCTGAACCGTAATGCGGTAGCGATTTGAGGCTGCACTAATCAGATCCTCAGCGCGGTGCATAATTTGGGTTTGGGTAGTCTCGAACTTAGAACGCTTTAGCATATTTACTGGTTCTTGGGGTCATTTTTAGTTTAGCAGGATAATAGTTAGTAGATAGTGGTTATTGAATAGTGCTAAGTGGCAACAACCAATTACTGTACGGGCGAGTTTTAACAATATATTTCTCTAACAAAGACAAAATATTTAAATAAACCCGCACGGCAGTCGCTACAACCGGGGGAACTCGACGCCAGGTGCGACAACGCGCTGCCTCCCCTACTAACCATTGACTAATGACTAACTACTATAGCGTTTCCCAAGCAAATAAAGTACACCCCACTCGCGAAGACAGTGCACCCTCACGCCAGGTGACGCCAGTCGCTACAACGCGCTTAACCCGCAAGGGCGCGCTGGCTCCTTTATGCCGGGGAACCCTTTCGCCAGTCGCTACAAGTCGGCACTAGACGCGTTCGCCGTCAGGCGTTGCGTTAGCTAGCGGCTTCCCGGAGGGTAGCCGCCCAACGCGCTGGCTCACCACCGCACTGGCTCCCCTTAGCAAGGGGAGGGTTGGGGAGGGGTCATTTCGTACCTCACCAGAGTGGGAAAGGCTATATCTCTTGATAGAGGTTGTTTAGCTGTTGATAAATTTATAAGGGGTTTGTAGCACTACCTGAAAATAAAGTTACAAAATATTATGGCTGACATTGTGGAAACTGCTGTCAATGCTGGTTCTTTCAAAACCCTGTTAAAAGCTGTTGACATTTCTGGACTTACGGAAACTATTAAAAGTCCTGGCCCATATACAATATTCGCACCTACTGATGATGCCTTTGCTAATTTATCCCAGGAAACATTAGATTCTCTGCTGCAAAACACTGAGAAATTAAAGAGAATTGTTGCCTATCATATTGCCTTTGGAGATGTTAGATCTGATGATTTAGCACAAATTGACGAAGCAGAGACTGTTGAGGGATCAGTTATAGCTATTGAGTCTGCTAACGGCAAAAGTAAAGTAAATGACGCCAATATTATCAAGACTGATATCCTAGCTGATAATGGCGTCATTCATGTAATTGATGTGGTGTTAATGCCTGCAATCTTGGCTGGACACTGACTTTAAGATCAAAAATTACCCTACACCCAAAATGCAGCCAGTACGTGGAGGTAAATTTAAACTCAGATGCTTATTTTCTCCCTCACCGTACCACTCTATATCAGCATTACCATATAAGAGCTTTTGGGGTTGGGTATGCAAACTAGTTGTATCAATATTCGCTTTTGCTGAACCAGTACCAGCGTTAACGGCTATAACTATTACCTCTGTATCTAAAGTGCGGGCAAATATGTAAAGCTCTCCTTGGGCATACAGAACTTGGTAATCACCGATGCGCAAGCATGGGTAAGCATGGCGCAGAGCAATTAACTGGCGATGGGTATTAAGAATTTCTCGATCCCAACTGGCTTCTAAAGGAAAGCCACGACGCGAATCTGGATCAAGACAACCAGGTAAACCCACTTCATCGCCATAATAAATACTGGGCGCACCAGTAAATGTAAGTAGCAATAAAGTTGCTAGTTCCACACTAGGAATATCGCCCCCAGCAATAGAAATCAATCTAGCAGTATCGTGGCTGGCGAGCAAATTTAATTGGGTGAGTTGAATTTCCCAAGGGTAAAGTTGCAGTAATTGCTGTATTTTGGCAGCATACTCGGCAGCAAACAAAGGTGGGTAGGGATGATAGGAACGCCCTTGTACTTGTTCGATATCTACGCGATCGCCTGCGGTAAAAGCGATCGTTGGCGCAGCAAATAAATAATTCATCACCCCATCAAATTGTGTGCCATCCAACCATTGCCGAGAATCGCCCCAAACCTCACCGACAATATAGGCATCAGGGTTGATCGCTTTGACGCGATCGCGAAATTCCTGCCAAAACCCAGGAGATTTAATTTCAAATGGTACATCTAAACGCCAACCATCGATGCCAAATTTAATCCAAAATTCGGCAATTTCCATGATATATTCCCGCACTTCTGGGTTGTCATGATTAAACACTGGTAACGCTCGATTTCCATCCCAACCCACATAGTTAGCAGGAAATTCCCCATTATAAGGACAAAGAGGCCAGTTTTCAATTTTGAACCAGTCTACCCAAGGCGAATAAGGGCCATTTTCCAAAATATCGTGAAAAAAGAAAAAGCCACGACTAGCGTGATTAAACACTCCATCTAAAACAATTTTGATATTGCGGGCATGGGCTGCATCTAGCAATTCTTTAAATGCTGGATTGCCCCCCAGCATGGGATCGACTTGATAATAATCGTGAGTGTGGTAGCGGTGATTGCTGGCAGATTGAAAGATGGGTGTAAAATAAATGGCATTGATTCCCAAATCCTGAATGTAATCTAACTGTTCAAGCACGCCCCACAAATCTCCTCCCTTATAGCCTTGGAGTGTGGGCATAGCATCCCAATCTTCCCAACTGGCATTAGGCAACACTCGCTTGCGGGATTGTTTGCTTTTGGCAAAGCGATCGGGAAATATTTGATAGAAAACAGCGTGTTTAACCCAGTCTGGCGTATGAATCTGCATCAATTGTTCCTGGTTCCTAATCTATCCATCGCGATCGTTGCAGATAGTTGGTTATTTGTGTCTCACACTTGTGGTAGAAAATTTTGTTAATAGTCATTGGTTATTGGTCATTAGTCATTTGTTAGTAGTTCTCCCCATCTCCCCTGCCCTTTGTCTCCCCCTCCCCTTTTACTCTTTTTGGAAGAACTGCTTACCTAGAAACAGTATTTTTGTCCCCAAGTTCGTTAGAATGAACTGCCATCTCTAAATTCTTCTTGCGGCAAACCTTGTACAGTAACCATATTTGACTGTATCTGGTGAATACCCCCCAGTCTCAGGCACGATGGTTATGTTACCTTGGCTTCTGGTATTACTGAGCGCTTGTTCACTCAATATCAAAACTTGAGTGATGTCTCGGTATAGCCTAAGGTAGGTGTGCAATAATTTGCCCCAAAAATATACTTCACGCCCTCTTTGCTCATACCGCAAGGTTGGACAAAGATTTTCGGATGATGACAGTCTAACCCTTACTGGCTGCGCCACAACCAATCGCTAACGCGATATAGTTGCAGTACCCTTGCGAGGTTTTCGATGGATTGGACTAGCTTACTCAAAGCTCAACAAGCTGATTTCCTTCTCCGGGTGAAAAAACCAAAGACTCATGATGTATGTTTATTAGAAAGTCAAGTTAAAGGTTGCCATACTGAAATAATGGCTTTTTGGGGCGAAATGCTGGAAAAGTTACTGGCAGTTGCTCGCCAACAAGCAGAAATTTTGGCTAAAAATCCGCCTCCAATTCCACCTGAATATCCTGAATTTCCTGAGTGGGCTATCCCCTTTCCAACATACTTTCAGCAGCAAGCAGAAGATTATATTTTACGAGAGCAGATTGTCGAACAAGTCATCAATCAGCGCCTGGGTAAAATTGTCAAAAAAGTGCCACAGGATACAGTTAAAAATATGCTGTTAGATGATGAAGGCAATTTGCGTAGTGAAAGCAAATTTCCTTACGTAGTTGCTGATAATCCCAAAGTCAATATTTTAGTTTGTGTCGCGGATGGAGAAAGTTTTAATGGTATTAAGAAAGATAAAATTAGATGGTCTGTTACTCAAGAGGATGCTAAAAAATACCGATTATTGATTTTTATATGTTTGTTCTATCCGTTTAGTGGCAAAAGAGGATACGAAAAACAAGCTATAGTTATCGGCTTCTTACCTACAAATCAAATTGAATTTAATGAGCCAAAAATTTCTGTCACTCCCAGTAACTTATTATATGCAGGAGGATTGAATTGGTATTTAGAAACAGGAATTAACAAACTGGATGTACCACCAGTTATTGATGAAATTGTGGTGCCAGAAAAAACTCAGACTGTGCCATCAGAACATCCCCTTAAAAACATCATTGGAGACTGGGAATGCTGGCAAACATTGAAAGGTCATACTAGAGGTATTAACTGCCTTGCTTTCAGCCCAGAGAGTCAAAACCACGAAAATTTACCTTTGGTAGCAAGTGGTAGTCGTGGAGAGACAAAATTATGGGATTTGGCGAGGGGAGAATTGGTATGCACTTTATCTGAGTATCCTTGGATTTTATCGAGTTTAGTGGATGAGGTAAACGCTCTCGCTTTCAGCCCCGATGGGCAAACTTTAGTAAGTGCAGGTGCAGATTCTACAATCAAAATGTGGCACGTAGGCGCGCAAGACTTGATAGATATCTTGCATAAGCACAATGGTATGGTGCGCTGCGTAGCCTTTACCCCCGATGGACGGGTATTAGCAACTGGAGGAGATGACAGAAAAATTTTATTTTGGGATTTGCTCCATCGCCAGGTGATGTTTGCCCTTTCTTTAGATGATACTGCCGCTCATTCTTTGGCTTTAAGTCAAGATGGTCAAATTTTAGTTACAGGCAGTTACCGCAAAATTAAAATTTGGCAAGTATCTCAACAAATAGGCGGTAAACCTCCTATCCCTGAACTATTGCACAGTCTTACAGGTCATATTCATATTGTTTGTTCTTTAGCAATGAGTGCAGATGGTAAAATTCTTGTTAGTGGCAGTCGAGATAAAACTATTAAGATTTGGCGCTTAGATACAGGAGAATTATTACATACCCTGAAGGGACATAGGGATGGAGTGTACGCTATTGCCCTCAGCCCTGATGGGCAAACGATCGCTAGTGGCAGTGCCGACAAAACCATTAAGTTGTGGCATCTGTCAACCGGAGAACTACTAGGTACTTTTACAGGGCATACTCACACAGTTACAGCAGTAGCATTTACTGCTTCTGGGGAAATGTTGGTGAGCGGAAGTTTGGATAAGACAATTAAAATTTGGCAGCGTAGTTAAGGATTTTTAATGGGATTTGGTGATTTGTAGAGACACGATTGATCACGTCTCTACATTGCTGCCACGATCGCAGTTTTGTCTGAGCTAAAAAGTATTGGTTTATTTATTCTTCTAAGTTTGAAATAGCTTGAGATTTCTTCCTTTTCAGAACGATACCAATACTACCAGCGAGCAAAGTACCAGCAATAGTCAAAGGCTCAGGTACTGGTTCGCTGTATTGAAGAGAAATGTTGTATCCCAGTGGTTCTGTTGAAGGATCAGATGCAAAAGAAGCTACAGCAATTGTATACAATCCAGAATTTGGCAATGTAAAGGTTGCTTCTGAGTCACCCCAAAGCCCAGCAGGAATAGCTGGTGGTAGATCGTCATCTCCAATAGCGATTAGTGGAGTGGTAGCACCATCTGCGAAGATATCAGTGTAGTCAGAAGTATCTGCTTCAGTACCAAACCATACACCAAAAGCTGGATCCAGTGCCGCTACAGCTCTTCTCACTGTTACAGTCGCAATATCACCTGCATTGCCAGAGAAACTCCAGAATTTCCACTCTGAAGGATTTCCAGTATTGTCTCCACCTGGAACTACTCCAGTCTGGGTGCTGCCAAAAGAAAGATTTCCTTCAAATGTGACAGCAGCAGCTTGTACAGAATTAATTGCTCCTAAAGCGATCGCTGTTGTTGTTACAGCTAGTATGGAAAATTTCTTCACAATTGCAGTAGTAGGGTTTAATAGCTTCATTAGACAAAGTACTCCTGTTGCTGATTTTTTTGGGTAAACAAAGTCAACTGCCCAGCAATGTTATAATTATTTTCTGTAATTTATGTCAACCTAATCTCAGTATTCTTACTTAAATAAGATATTAGGGTTCTCCAAGGTTATACAGCCTGTTTACAAAAACTTGACACTAAATAATATTTTTTTTATATCTTTGGATAGATGAAAATACAAAAGATTTATAGTGTATATCGCTAGTAGGGAATTTGCAATTAAAAAAGCGATCGCCCCCGGTGAAAGAGCGATCGCTTTTTTCAATTCAATTTTTAACGCTCAGAGTAATCCAGTAATCTGTTTCATTATTTATGAAGGGGTTCGTAGTAAGCAATTTATCGCTTAATTTCAAGCGGCTAAAGCCCTAACTACGAACTTTCATAACTTACACCAACAATGTTTGCATCAAAGGCTTATCTTCCGATATCTTACCTGTCCGTAACCATTCTTGGAGTTCAGCAGGTGATTTGGCTTGGTTGAGTTTTTCCCGCAGTTGTACGCCTTCAAGAATTTCCTTTTGCAACAATTCTTGTGCAGTTTCCTCTAACAAGTCCCGGTTTTCATGGAGAATCGTTAAGGCAATGTGGTGAGCATTATCAACTATTTGCTTCACCTCGCGGTCAATTTCCTCAGCCACTTTTGGACTGATTGCCCGACGCGGATTGCCATAGCCTTCGAGGAATTGTTGTTGAATCTTCTCAAATGCTACTGGCCCTAGTTGCTCACTCATACCGTAAAGAGTAATATAGCGTTCTGCCAAGTCTGTAGCTTTTTGGATATCATCACTAGCACCAGTGGAAACTTTACCAAAAACAACTTCTTCTGCGGAACGTCCACCCAACAGGGTAGCAATGCGACCACGAATTTCATCTTCTATCATCAAGAAGCGGTCTTCTTCAGGCATCTGAATAGTATAACCCAAAGCACCCACGCCCCTCGGCACAACAGAGATTTTTTCAACTTTACCAGCACCAGGCATCAAAGCACCAATGATGGCGTGACCAACTTCATGATAGGCGACAGTCTTTTTCTCTATCTCATTCAAGACGCGAGAGCGTTTTTCTAAGCCAGCAACAACGCGCTCAATCGCTTCGTTGAAATCTGCCATTGCCACTGCTTGCCGATTTTGCCGTGCTGCTAAGAGTGCAGCTTCATTGACAAGGTTAGCTAAGTCTGCTCCAGCAAAACCAGGTGTGCGGGCGGCAATAATTCCCAAATCGACATCATCAGCTAATTTGACGTTGCGAGCATGAACTTTAAGAATTGCCTCCCGACCGATTTTATCAGGGCGATCCACCACAACTTGACGGTCAAAGCGTCCAGGGCGGCGCAAAGCTGGATCAAGAATTTCTGGACGGTTGGTAGCAGCAATGATAATTACACCTGTGTTGGCATCAAAGCCGTCCATTTCGGTGAGCAACTGGTTGAGAGTTTGTTCTCGTTCATCGTTACCACCCATCATCGGGCCTGCACCACCACGAGATTTACCCAGTGCGTCTAATTCATCAATAAAGACGATACAGGGAGCTTGTTGTTTAGCTTGCTCAAACAAGTCACGAACACGGGCTGCACCTACACCCACGAACAGTTCGATAAATTCTGAACCAGAGATGCTAAAGAAAGGAACACCAGCTTCCCCGGCAATAGCTTTTGCTAATAGGGTTTTACCTGTTCCCGGAGGCCCCACTAAAAGTACACCTTTGGGAATTTTCGCACCCAAGCGGGTGTATTTAGCAGCATTTTTGAGAAAATCAACAATTTCTTCAAGTTCAGCCTTAGCTTCGTCTACACCAGCTACATCAGTAAACTTGACACCAGTGCTGCCTTCAGAGTAAATTCGAGCTTTACTTTTACCTACAGTTAACGCCGCAGGGCCACCACCGCCCCGGTTAAGTAAAAATCCCCAAATGCCGAAGAAAATCAGGGGTGGTACAACCCAGCTTAAAAGAGTAGCAATCCAGCCATTTTGGCTTGGTGGTGGTGCAGCAAATTTGACATTATGATCGCGAAGAATCTTGGGTAAATCTAGGTCAATGGCTACTGGTGTAGTCTGGAAAACTTGTTCTGTTGGTTGGCCATCGGGTGTTTGAGTTTTGATAGAATACTCAATGCGATCGCTACCTACAACTGCCCGATCAACTTTGCCTGCTTCTACCTGTGCGATAAAGTCACTGTAGGGAGCTTGTGGCAACCTCGGCCCAAAAAAGCTAGGAACAATAAAGTTAAGTAGTAACAACAAAGTAAAAAGAATCAGCAAACTGCCACCAAACTGGCGTATCCTCGGTGGTTTGATTTGATTTTTGTTATTAGTTTCTACAGGCATTTTTTATTCATTCTCCGATTGCAAAGTTTTTATTTTTGGTTAGTAGATAGTAGGTAGTAGGTTATACTCAGTTACTTAGTACTAACCACTAACAACTATTAACTCAATAACAGGGCAAATAAACCACACAAAGCAATCCCATCAAACACTCCAGCGCCTCCAATACTTAACACTCCCGAACTTTTTGCTTGAATATCCTTAAGGTGTAATAAGTCAGCTCCAATCAAGGTTCCAAGAATACCACCAGCAAAGGCAACTGGAGCAGCATGGGATGGGGCAAGTATCATGGCAGATACCACGGCAGTGAGGGGAGCCAACAACGGATTCATTTGAATACCTATTCCCGGTACTACCCGTGCTGCATAGTAGCTAACAATTGTGACAATGGCAGTGACTAACAAAATTGCCAGGACATTACCTTGCCTAAATTGATATAGCGCCAACAGTACTGGAATCAACCCACCGCCAACATTTAAAGCAACAACAGTAGAACGTTGCACTTTCCTTAAGGGGATACCCCAAAATTCCCTTAACCATAAATCAACAAAATCATCTGCTACGGCAACGGAAGACTCAGTGCGGTATATGGGTATATTGATAGTGCTGCCTAAAATCACCAATATCAGTAATGTAAAAGCAATACTGGGAGAAAATCCCAACTTAGCTACTGCAATTTCTACTATGTCTACTGCTACAACAAACCAAAGAAAAGGTATGAGCAGCAACAACAAAAGAAATAACAGCAGTGAAACCGGCAAATAAATCATGACGGTGTACAAGCAGGAATTCGATTGCCGAAGTTCAGATGACGAAATTCGCTCTAAGCTTCTGTTTTAATCAACTTGAGTTTATTGTAAAGATTATTGTTACAATTCATTTTCGTATCTACCCCCCTAGAAAATAGGAATTGCCGTACTCTGATGGAAAATCAGCTTAGATTTATATTGAAAGTATTTTTACTCTCTGCCGTAATTTCGGTTTTGATTAAGTATGCGGGGCCTTATTTACCAATTGCGCAAACGGAAAAAAATGCTTTGATTATAGTATTGTTGCCAACTATATTTATGGCGATCGCCTTACTATGGCGATTCCAAACACACAAACAAACCTAAGGCTATATCCTCGTTGCCAAAATTGCTAGAATTCAGCTAATTTAGCTTAGTCACAAAAAATTGCAGTTTGTCAACTGCCGGGAGTTAGGGAGTGAATCTAGGTCAATGGATTGGCTTAATCGCCTTAGTCTTGTCACTGTATATTTTATGGCAAATCCGCGAAGTACTTTTACTGATATTTGCTGCTGTTGTATTAGCTACTACCTTAAATCGCCTATCTAGACGCTTCCAAAGCTCAGGAATGAGTCGAGGTTTTGCTATATCGCTATCTGTAGGTATTTTTATTGCTGCGATCGTCGGATTTTTCTGGCTGATTGTACCGCCCTTTGCCCAGCAGTTTAATGAACTTACTTATCGAGTTCCTAAAGGCTTTCAACTATTCAATACCTGGCTTAATCAACTCGAAACTCGCATTCCTGTTCAATTAACTCCATACATACCAGATATAAATAGCCTCACCAAACAAGCAGAACCTTTGATTAATCGTTTACTGGGAAGCTCTTTTGCTATTGTTTCTGGTTCTTTGGAAGTAGTACTCAAAATTTTGCTGGTACTGGTGTTAACAGGAATGTTCTTAGCTGATCCCATTGCCTACCGCAAATTATTTATACGTTTATTTCCTTCATTTTATCGCCGCCGGGTAGATGGGATTTTGGATCGTTGCGAGGTTTCACTGGGGGGATGGGTGATAGGTGCTGCTATTGCCATGACTTACGTGGGAATTATGAGTATGATTGGCTTGTTCATTTTGCGTGTACCCTCAGCCTTAGCATTAGGAGTCTTAGCAGGGTTTATGAACTTAATTCCCAATCTTGGCCCTACTATTAGCGTAGTACCCGCAATGGCGATCGCACTTTTAGATGCTCCCTGGAAGTCGCTTGTTGTATTAGGTCTTTACTTTATTATTCAACAGACGGAGGGTAATTTTCTCACACCCATCGTCATGGCACATCAAGTATCGCTGCTACCTGCTGTAACATTAATCTCTCAACTATTTTTTCTCAGTTTCTTCGGCCCGTTAGGATTATTACTAGCACTACCCCTAACAGTTGTGGCTAAAATTTGGGTGCAAGAAGTATTAGCTAAAGATGTTTTAGATCAATGGGGTAACAAGCCTTCTAGAGAGACTGAGTTTGTCATCGTTTCTGAAAAATCACTAAAACGTGAGTCTGAAGCAGAACTAGATGGATTTGTAGTAGAAAGTACAATGGATGGGCAAGATAAACCTATGATTGATGATGAGATTGCAAAAACTGAGGATTAGCACTCTAAAATTTTTCTACAGCAGGCCGCAAATCTAATTCTAAAGTCCAAACTGTCTGATCTTGCTTATAGAGTTGCCAGTAAGTTTCAGCTATAGCTTTTGGTGAAAGTAGGGTATGTGCTTGTCGTTCTATTGCCATTGCCCGCACTTTTGAAGTGTTAATCATGCCATCAATGACAATATGGGCAACATGAATACCTTGGCAACTAAATTCCCGTGCCAGCGACTGGGCTAATGCCCGTAACCCAAACTTACCCACAGCTAAAGCAGAAAAACGAGCAGAACCTCTTGTGGCAGCAGTCGCACCTGTAAGTAAGATAGTACCTCTGCCTCGTTCTAGCATTGCTGGTAAAACCTGCTGAACTGTCAGAAATGCACCAAAACAGTTTACTTTCCAACAATTCTCAAATTGCTCTGGTGTCAGTTCCATAATTCCAGCCATTTTAAAAGCACCAGCGTTGTAGACTAGGACTTCTGGTGCGTCGAAATATGATTCTACCTCAGCAAAGGCTACTTTGACAGATACAGGATCGGTAACATCACAAGGAACAGCCAAAGCTTTACCACCAGCGACTTCAATGTCATTTTGAAATTCAGCCAGCTTGTCTGCACTTCTTGCCATTAATCCCACAGCAAAATCTTCACGGGCAAATCGGTGAGCAATGGCAGCACCTAAACCAGAGCCAACGCCAACAATTACAGCGACTTTTGCTTCACTCATGACAGAAAAGCTCTTAAGAGGCAACATTCCTAAACTACATTATTTAGAAATTCCTGTTTGTAAAAATTTTTTCGATATTTGCATTGTTTTTGTATTGGTTTGGGAATGATTGCGGTGTCAGATATCAAACTTTCCAAGACTGTTTCAGATAAATCATAAACAGCGCGATCGCTCCTAAAGCCAGAATACTACAGAGTCATCCCTAAATAAAGTTTTGAGTGCTAAGATAGACACCCACTATTGCAGCTACCGAACATATAACTCCAACTGCCGACTCTAATTTGTTTTTCTCGGATTTGATTAACATTTGAAGAGCAAAACAGCTAGTTTTGCTTCTCATAGCCAATATTCTCAGTGTTGCTATGTCAAGGAGTAATTATAAAAAGATATTTCACTGAGTAACTAAGAATATTTACTGAGAATATTCTTCAGCGACAAAAGATAGAAGCTTGATTTTACCTAATTTAGTGGGTTAGATAGAAGTAACAAGAAAAATTTTTTAATTAAAAAATCAAGGTTGAATTATGTAACTCTAGTGCATTGTGCAAGCATGAGATAGTTCCCCAAAAACCAAACAGAAGTGGCTCAATTCAAGGTGTGTGTCGATGGAATTATTAGAGTACCAGGTAAAAGAATGGTTTCGTGAGATAGGTATTCCTGTCTTGCCTTCTCAAAAAATAGATCATCCTACGGATTTGAAAAGGTTAAAAATTAACTACCCAATTGTACTTAAATCTCAAGTCTATGGGGGTGAGCGGGCAAATGTTGGTGGAGTAAGGTTTGCAGAAACAACCATAGATGCGATCGCTGCTGCCCAAAACATTTTTAATTTACCGATTTTGGGTGAGTTGCCAGAAGTTTTGCTGGCGGAAGTCAAATATGATGCAGAACAAGAATTTTATCTAGCAGTAGTTTTAGATACTGCTGTTTGTCGTCCTATACTTTTGGGCTGTACGCAAGCAGATATCGATTGGGAATCTGCTGGGGAAAAAATGCAGCATGTTGTGGTAGAACAGGAATTTTCTCCATTTTACGCGCGACGGTTAGCTTTAAAAATGGGCTTGCAAGGTGCGTTAATGCAGTCAGTAAGTGCCGTTGTGGAAAAAATGTATCAATTATTTCTAGAAAAAGACTTAGATTTGGTAGAAATTAATCCTTTAGGAGTAAGTAGTTCCGATCAAGTGATGGCTCTTAATGGTAATGTGAGCGTCAATGAACGAGCGATCGCGCGTCATCCAGATCTCACTCAAATGGCAAGAAAAATAGTTAATCGTCACAGTAACATAGATTTCAAACCACATTTAGGTAACTGGGATGGGGTAGAACTTCACGGTAAAATCGGTATCCTGGGTAATGGTACAGGCTCGGTGCTGGCAACTTTAGATTTAGTAGTCAATGCGGGTGGCAAACCAGGTATTTGTCTGAATCTACGCCACGCTTTTCCTACAGATACTTCACCAACTACTTTTCGCGATCGCCTTGATAAAGCTCTCAACATCCTAACTAGTGACAAAAGTATTCAAGTCATACTAATTAATTTTTTAGGTAGCCTTCCTCAAGTGGAAGAAGTGATGGAAGTAATTGCTAACTATGTGCCAAATCACAAAAACGAACTAAAATCACAGGTATTGCGCTCTAATGGCAGTAAAAGTCGTCGTGAAAGTCACTTGCCGCGCTTGGTTGTTCGTCTTGCCGGCTCTGAGTTTGATGCAGCTAGAAAACACTTAGAAACAATTAAAACTCCAAACGATACATCTATAGTAGTGATAGAAAATTTAGATGAAGCCGTAGTAGAAGCAGTTCGTCTTGTCAAATTAACTTCTCATAAAAAGTTTTAAGATTGTTACCTCAAGCTTGTAGTAGCAGTTGAGGCAAAATGAATAAATGAGAGACACCAAGCACCTTTAACCTAAAGGATGTGGCTAGAACAATAACTGCCCACGTGGCAAACTAATAAAAATCAAAGTCTTTAAGCCTGTTTGGGCTAGTTTTGTATATGTAGCTCTACTATTCTAGGGTGGGGCTGCTGACAAAAAAGTATTTTGAGTATTACCAGCAAGAGCTAATGGGATAGTTTGTGTTGTGGCATCAAGCGTTAAGACGAATTTGTTGTAATTTTAGTAAAAATTGAGTTTATATCAATGAATATGCCATTTATTACAGTGGCTAGCTCTACCTAATCAATATTTATAAATTAACGTAACTTTTTATGAACTTAACGCCAGACAGTAAAGTTTTAATCCAAGGCTTTTGTGAATTCATATCAGCAACTCATATTGCTCAAATGATAAGTTATGGAACAAACTTAGTAGCTGGAGTAAATCCTGGTTATGGTGGGCAGAAAATATACGATCTGCCAGTATTCGATTTAGTAGAGCAAGTTGTTGAGAAATTCGGGCTGATTGACACTACGATTATCTGCGTACACCCTTACCAAGTTTTGGATGCAGCACTAGAAGCGATCGCATCCGACATCCGCCAAATCATAATCATCTCACCAGGGGTACCACCATTAGATATGGTGCAACTGCTGCGTAAAGCTGAAGCAAAAGAAACCTTAATAGTGGGGCCAAACAGTCCTGGTATTATCGTACCGGGAAAAATTCTTTTAGGTACACAACCTAGTGAATTTTATACTCCAGGCTCAGTGGGAATTATCAGTCGCAGTACTACGCTTACCTATGAAATAGCCAGGGAATTAACCAAAGCTGGTTTGGGGCAGTCACTCAGCGTCAGTATTGGCAGTGATGCGATCGTAGGTTCATCATTTATCCAATGGCTGCAAATTCTAGATGAGGATGATGCTACAGAAGCAATTGTACTAGTTGGACAGCCAGGTGGTGGACGTGAAGAAGCAGCAGCCCGCTACATTGCCGAAGCCATTGATAAACCGGTAGTTGCTTATATTGCAGGCATCAATGCCCCACCAGCCAAACATTGGCGTCAAACAGGAACATTAGCAGCAGTAATTGGGCGCCATCCAGACTTTGGCATAGCAAAAAGCAAATTGGCTGCTTTTTCTCAATTAAAAGTTCCCGTAGCCGAGCGCCCTTCTCAAATTCCAGAATTAGTAAGACAAGTAATTAATAAATAGTCATTTGTTCTTTGTCATCAGTCATTTGTAATTTATTTTTACTAATGACTAATGACTAAGTAGTGCTTTTGTAGCAGATTCTCCTACTTTTTGTAATTTTCGCTGTAACTGAAAAATTAAGCCTCCTAATATGATTCCTTGAATAAGAATCGCAAAGAAGACTGTGATTGAAGATAATGAAATTCCAGTGGGATACAAGGCAACAAGCGGTGCAATAACTGAAAAAAGCCACACAAAAGTGACATGGTTTGGGTTATTTAATAATAAGGCTAAAATAATTACTGGTAGTACAATTACAGTACCAATAATAGTGACAGTCCAAAATATTCGATTCTGAGTTTTCATGAATAAAGCTAGTTGGGTCAATGCTGCATAAATCATAGCTAGACTACCAGCTAAAGCGAGAGCATAAATACCATTAATTTTATTATTATTGTCATCTTGTGTTAAGACAGCCAATAAACTTAGAGAAACAATAGTAATCGTTGCATTTAAGGCGATCGCTACCCACGCTGGGCTTTTTTCTCCCCAAATTAAATCTTTGATTGTATGACTATTCCAGAAACTCTTGTAACTAGAGAATTGCCGATAACGCGCCCAATCTATTAAAGATTGGCGATGAGGACTAATAGCTGCAATTAAATATAAGAATAACCAAAAATGTAAAAATAAAAGAGATGAGAGATTTTCTCTTATTATTGCAGAATGAGGAGCTTTAACTAAAACTGATGATTGCCAGTTTGCACATCCTATAGTTATGACTGTAAAGTAAGACGTTAGCAAATAGCTTTGCTTCTTACTTAACATTGTGGCATTGGGATTAGAAAAGCAACGCTGTAAAGCTTGCCATGCAAAAACTGTTAAAACAGTATAATTTAAAATCGTTAAGCCAACTATAGCGATAAAACTAGCTCCGATTGGAAGAGCAAACCAATGAAATGTTTCCCAAGAGTAAACCGATTTAGAGACAGAATTGAGTAACGAATGTGGAATTGAAAAAAATGGGTTAAAAAATCTCAGCCAAACTAAAGGGTAATCTACAGGAGTGTAAGATAACCATTGTTTAGTAAAAAGAAGGAAACCAAAAACTACTCCACTCCCTAACCATGCTTGAAAACCACTTAACCAAGAACCAATTAAACCAAATAAAAGTGCAGCACTATAGTAGAAAAGACAAGCTGTAACCATTACAGCGTAAAAACAGAAAAGAAATCCTAACGGAATACCTGCCGCTAATCCTGACCACAAATGCAAAGGAATTGCTAGGGCTAATGTAATATAAACTAAGATGGGAACCCCTAATATTTTTCCGACTAAAATAGTTTGGGGAGATTGAGGACTAAGACGAATAAAATTTAGCGTGTCACGACGTTCTTCTGTTGCTAAATTACTGATTAATAAATAAGTTCCTGCTACTAACAGGGAAAAACAGCCGATAATACTGAGCAGTGTAAATAAATCTAACCACCACAACTGCCAATTTATAACTAAATTGTCAAACTCATCTAATAAACACTGCGGAAGCCCATACAAGATATTTCCCGTGCAATATTTATTGGTGAAACTTGTAACGCTGATGTCATTAGTTGTTAGTTGAACTTGGAAATACATCAATAGCAAGAATTGTCCCAGCAAGGAGACAGTTATTGCCAGTATGATGTTGCGCTGTTGTAAACGCCCTTTGATTTCCCGCAAAAATTGGGGATTCCAGTCTCCGATTTTATCTAAAAGATTTTTTATCATTGTAAACTCTCCAATAAAGTTAAGGTGCGTTTTTCGCTAACGCACCCTCAAAATTTATTAATCTAGCTTCCTGTCAACAGTGCTTTTGTAGCCGATTCACCTGCTAATCTAACTTGCCGTGTTAACTGAAAATTTAACAACACCAAGAGACTAAATTCACCCAAAAGAACAATAAAAATTGTTGGGATTGTAGAGTATTCTAAAGCACTCCAAGGGAAAGTAGAAAGTAACCATAAAATAGGAGTTTCACTAGGTTGGACACCTAACATTCCTAGAAATATCATTGGTAAGAATATGACTGCACCGACAGTAGCGATCGCCCAAAAAGAACGCTTAGAATTTTTCATTAAAAGCATCCTTTGCGCTACTGTTGCATAAATCATCATCAAGGTAATAAACAAACCCACACCTAAAATAGCCTTAAACTGCCCAATCTCATTCAGCCAATTTAATCTATTGGAGTGATGAGAATTTAAAATAGGTGCAATGATAATCAAAATGATGAGTGGAATAGTAATCATCATTAGATTTATTGCCATTGTGATTACTGCTGGACTTTTTTCCGACCAAATCAAATCTTGTAGAAGAACATCTTGCCAAAAAAACTTGTGTTGAGAAATATTTTGGTGTCGATATCTTGCCCAATCTTGTACTGCTTGGCGATGAGGTGAAACAACAGAAATTAAACTAAGCAAAACTACTACATTAAAGAACACTAGTAAAGGAAAATTTTGTCCAATTTGATAACTAACATCGTAATAGCAAAAAGATAATGATGGTGTGTATGAGCTACCTGGTGGGCAATAGTTTTTTACATATTGTAGGGTAAATCCCCAAAGAATTACTTGTAAACAAGCTACTAGTAAATAACTTTGACCTTTACTCAACATTGAGGCGTTTGGGTTACGGAAGCGACGCCTTAGTCCTTGCCAAATCCAGTAAGTCCACAAACTATAATTTAATAATTGCAAACCAAGTAAACCGACTAAATTTTTTCCAACCGGAAGATAAAAGAACTGCACTTGTTCTAGCAATTCCCATTGGTATCGACGAAATAAATTTGGGAACAAGTAACCAGTTAAGTCAAAAGGACTTAATAGTCTCAACCAAGCAGCTGCGTTGTTTAAATATGGCCTACTTGTTGCTATTTGCATTGTAATAATCAAGAAAACTAAGACTGCACCACTGCCCAACCAAGGCTGAAAGCCGCTAAAGAAACGACTAAAAAAGCCAAATAATAGTGCAGTGCTATAGAAGAAAATACAACTAGCAGCTAAAACAATATAAAAGCTGAAAATATGGCTAAAAGCTATATTGGCGGAACGTCCTGCCCAAATATGCAAAGGAATTGCAACTCCAACAGCAAGATAAATTAAAATTGGTACTCCTAATATCTTGCCAGTCAAAATACTTGTTTCTGATTGAGGACTAAGACGTAGAAAATTTAATGTACCTCGGTGTTCTTCTTGAGCTAAGTTATTGATTAATAAATAAGTACCTGCAACTAATAACGTGAAGACAAAAATGACACTAAGTGATAAAAATATGTATTCCCAATGGTCTCGCCACCAAAGTTGCATATCAATTTGGTCTGAAGGACAGAATTGATTACTACTATATAAAAAACTCTGAGTTCTACTTTCTTCTGCCTTGAGTTGTTCTAGTTGTTGTGTTAATTCCTGAACTTTTACTGCATTCTTTGCCTTACTAAATAAAGATATTTGCTGTTGTAGTTGATTAATTTGTGGGTAGAGTTGATTCAATTGTTGTCTATAAACTATGCCTTCATGGCAGTAGGTACCAGATATAGGATATCTATCTCCTGGTATTTCACGTAATTGATATAAACAAAGTATAAACTGCCCAAACAGCGATGAAACAAATGCAATGACAACAGGAAAAACTTTCAGACGACCTTTAATTTCTCTCATTAATTGAGGATTTAAATCGCCAATCTTGTCTATGAAATTGAGAATCATATATAAATTTCTCCAAAAATAGGGAGGTGAGAGAGGGGAAGCAGAAGAGCACTAGGGGCAGAGGGGAGGGACAGACAAGGGACAAGGAGAGTAACAAATAACCAACTACTAACCACTAACTCATCACTATTTACTAATGACTATTGACTTATGATGCTTGTTTGTGACCAAGTTTAAGGAAAATTGTTTCCAAATCCTCTTGAGTGCAGTGAAATTCAGTAATGGGAATTTCAGCTTGGATGAGCGATCGCAATAAATCTGCACAGTCTTCCTGTTTCCCAGAAAAATTCACTCGGATACTGTTTTTTGCATTGATTACCTCCCAGTCTTGTACTAACGGATTATTTTTCAATTCCCCCAACAGTTCCTCTTGTTTTGCTAGAGTCGAGATGATGATTTGTTGGCGGGCAAGACGTTGGTAGAGTTGTTGTAGCGAGGCACTTTCTACCAAATAACCGAGTTCCATAATTCCCACAGAGGTACATAATTCTGCTAAGTCGCTCAGAACGTGGGAGGAAATCAATATCGTCATCCCTGCTTCCTGCAAAACTTTGATGATTTCTCGAAACTGCATCCTAGCGATCGGGTCTAGTCCCGAAACTGGCTCATCCAAAAGCAGTAAAATCGGTTCGTGGATGATTGTTCGCGCTAAACTCAGGCGTTGTTTCATCCCCCGTGACAAGGTAGAAATTAAACTGTTGCGTTTATTACTTAGCTGTATCAGTTCTAAAACTTCATGCAGCCGTCGAGTGCGGCGCGGTTCTCGCAAACGATACAAACGAGCAAAATAATCTAGATAATCCCAAACCGTGAGTTCCTCATACAGTGGATAATCGTCAGGTAAGTAACCAAGACGACGCTTGAGATTAAGGTTGCTGCGATCGCGCAGTAAGCGATCGCCATTAATATAAATCTCACCCGTAGTTGGTTCTTCTGCTGCTGCCAACATCCGAATCAGAGTCGTCTTTCCTGCACCGTTGGGGCCAATTAACCCGTATACTTCACCTGTGTAAATTTCTAAATCAACATTATTAACAGCAATGTGTCTGTCAAATTGCTTAATCAATCCACTGGTGCGAATTGCTAATTCTTTTACCATAGCTGCTGGAGACGACTTGTGATTAACAAATAAGCTAGCCTTTTGCAGCAGCATTTGTCAGGTTCGTTTCGGAAAATGTAACTGGCTTTAAGAAAACTTGATGTCCTAAAATCTGGCACCAGTCTGAATAGCCTGGAGGCAGCAGCCCACAAATCCTCTTTATACTATTTCACAAAAAATGGCAGCAGTTAACAGAAAAATCACTATTTTTTTACCAGTTATTTAAAAATGTATCAAAGCAGACATCAAAAAAAAGAGGTGAAAGTTAATCATTTCCTTTGTGCTGCTTCTCATATATAGCGTATTTACTATTTTAAAAATACATTTCATTACATTAAAATGAACAGTATATATACGCACAAACAGTGAATTTTCATAGTTCAAGTTACGTAAACTCAAGGTTGTTTAATTGACAGTATAAAAGCCATTATTCGATAGAGAAACTACAACCCTTGTTTGTGGCTATGAAAAAACAAGCATAGAGATTAGGACACGCTAGATAAGATTTTTTGTTTCGCTGCAAGCTAGCGACAATCCTAGTTGTTTACTTGCAATCAATACAACTATGAGTATACAAAAATGAGTTCAAAAAAATTGGAATTGTTAGATATTTCTCGTGCAATCAACTCAACCAATGAAGAAGTAGTAAATAAACTAGCTTTACAAAGTAAAAAAATCAATAAAATTTCCTTGGAGGTGCTAGTTAAGCAAAAAGCTAAACTAATGGAGGCTGAACAAAACCAAGTTACTCCTTTAGCTCAGAGAGTTATAAATTGCATGATTCTAAAAATGCAAGAAATCGATGAACTCTTATCGGAAAGAAAGAAACAAGGCAAAATCAGCCGCGATGGTTACATTCATTATCTAATCCAAGCTTGGTACTGTAGTAGCCATACCCCTGAGTTTCAAGTGATATTTCATGAGCGTATAGGCGTATATATCCAATCATTAGCTGAAGATAAACTTAAAGAAGGAAGTAAATTTTTCCGGGCGATGGAGTCCGAATCAGATGAAGAGATAGGGCATGAAATTTTAGCTTTAAGAGATTTACAGCAATTGGGAGTTCAAAATTTTAATTCAATTACTGATATTTTTGATGAATCTAAAAACTTAATTTTTTCACAATCACAGTTATTAACTCAAAGTAATTTTCTTGGATTCTTAGGATACTCATCCTATATGGAATTTTTGTTTGCCAAACATATTGCTTATCAACTTAAGCTTTTAAGTGAAGTAGGAATCGCTAGAGATGCCCAAACATTTTTATACAATCACTATGTTATCGATTTAAGTCATGCTGGACATGATATTGAGCTACTTAACTTTTTTGTTGATAGTGATGAAATTGTGAGTGTAATCAACGAAAATATTAATGTTGTTCACTCATTGTACATGGGTATTCTTGCAAGAGCTTTCAATTAAGAATAGATTTGCCTGAAAAAGAAAATGAGTGAAAATAGCAATTCATCAAACTTGGTTGTACAAGCACATTCTTGTCACACACTGACAGTAGAGTTAGCGAATTTCAAGGACGATCGCCTAAATAATCACATGAACGCAGACATCCAGCTATCTCCATCGCTCTCAGTTGCTGAGGCAATTGTCAAGCTTTTAGAAGATTTGGGAGTCAAATACGCCTTTGGTGTTTCTGGCGGAGCAATGGCAAAGCTTTGGGGTTCGCTATCAAATAGTCAGATCCAAGTTCTTCACTTTCGCCACGAAGCTGGAGCAGCCTTTGCAGCAGTTGAAGCATCTTTAGCTAGCGATCGCCCTGTAGTTGTCTTCACCACAACAGGGCCGGGTATAACCAACGCCTTAACTGGTATAATGACAGCCCGTGGCGAAGCAGCCAAAGTAATTTTGCTATCTGCTTCGAGTTCGGCGTCACAGCGCGGCAGGTGTGCCATCCAAGAAACTAACGAGCAGACAATACTTAATGGGGGAATTTTGAAATCAGGGGCGTTGTTCCATTACGCAACTACTCTAGAGTGCGCCGAACAACTGCCACAAACTGCTCGTAGCATTGCCCTTGGCTTAACAAAACCAAATGGCTTCGTTGCTCATTTAAGTATTCCTACAGATATTCAATCAAGTTTGGTAAATCAATCTTTACCTCAACCAGATTTGTCTTTATGGCTGCCTATCCCTAGCAAAAAAACAATTAGCAAATGCATAGATTTGCTATCTGAAGGTAACTTTGTCATCTGGGTTGGTTTCGGTGCAAGAGGCGCTGCCAAAGAGATCCGCCAGCTTGCGGAAAGAACAGGAGTCGCAGTGATATGTTCGCCTCGTGGCAAAGGTATTTTTCCTGAAGAACATCCTCAGTTTGTGGGTGTTACAGGTTTAGGGGGGCATAGTTCTGTATTTACTTATATGCAGAAGCAATCTCCGTCACACATCTTAGTTTTGGGAACTCGCCTTGGAGAAGCCACTTCTTTCTGGAGTAGGCAAATGATTCCTCAGGCAGGATTTATTCACGTTGATGTCGATCCAGATGTCATAGGGATTGCCTATCCATCCGTGCCAACTTTTTCTGTCGTGTCTGATGTCAGAACTTTTGTGCAGTCACTGCTGCAATACTTGCCAGAGAAATCTCAACAATCAAAGATAAGTGTATTACCTCATCCTGAACGTCAGACTATTCAACCGAGCATCGGTGAACTAGTGCGCCCTGAAATCTTGATGCAAGAAATTCAGCAGGTGTTTATCAACAACAGCGATGCGATCGTCATGGCAGAATCAGGTAATTCATTTACTTGGGCAACCCACTTGCTGCGATTTACTCAACCCAACCGTTATCGAGTCAGCACTAGAGTAGGAGCGATGGGACATGCAGTGACGGGTGTTGTTGGTGCTGCTAAAGCTAGAAATGGAAAAGCGATCGCCATTGTTGGGGATGGGGCAATGTTGATGAATAATGAAATCAGCACTGCCGTGAAATACAAAATTCCTGCCGTCTGGATTGTCCTCAATGATGCACGCTACAATATGTGTGCTCAGGGAATGGCAATGCTAGAACTTGAGGGTGCAGATGCAACTATTCCCCAAACAGATTTTGTGATGATTGCTCGCGGCATGGGAGCTGATGGTATTCGCGTCGAAAAGGAATCTGACATTCGGATGGCGTTGGAGAAAGCCTTAGCAACATCTATCCCGTTTGTTGTTGATGTAACTATAGATCCAACTCGGCAAGCACCATCTCGTGGACGTAATCAAGGTTTACTTGCACAAGGAGTTGTAAATAGTCCTAACAAACACTTTTCATTCCCCTTGATACAGTAACCATTGGCAGAAGGCAGAGGGCAGAGAGAAGTTTGTAGGCGCGGAGCGACTTCCCGTAAGGGTGTGGAGGTTTCCTCCGAAAGCGTTGCTCCTCCACAAGGAGGCTCAAAGCTTCAAAGAGGCAGAAGGAAAGAGGAGTGGGGGAGTAAGAGATGAGGGAGATAGGGAGGATGGGGAAGAATTGACTCTTATCACTTACTCAACTCCTTGTATCCGTGTCCTCTTCTTCCCAGTACCCAATCCCCGATCCCCAGTAACCAATCCCCAATCACCAATCCCCGTAATCAATGGAGAAGCTATGAGAGTTTTTGAAAGTTTGAGAGCAACCAATCACGAGCAGATTCTCTTTTGTCACGATCGCGAAACAAATCTTAGAGCAATTATTGCCCTTCATGATACGAGTTTGGGATTAGCTATGGGCGCTACTCGTCTTTTCCCTTATAACAGTGAGGAAGATGCTTTGCGAGATGTTCTGCGCCTAAGTCGCGGGATGACATACAAAGCAGCTTGTGCCAATATTCCTGTGGGGGGTGCAAAAGCAGTTATTATTGCTAATCCAGAAGATAAAACCGATGCTTTGCTCAAATCTTATGGACGGTTTGTCGAAAGTTTGAATGGGCGCTTTGTTACAGGTCAAGATGTAAATTTGTCACCTGAAGATGTGCGGATAATCAACAAAGAGACTAATTATGTGGTGGGAGTGAAGGAATTAGGAGGAGGAGCAACATTAGCAACAGCGATCGGTGTTGTATTAGCAATCAAAGCGGCAGTAGAGTTTCATTGGCAAAGAAAAAATCTTGATGGACTAAAAGTAGCAATTCAAGGAGTAGGAAATGTTGGCAAGAATCTTTGCAAAATTCTTTATGCAAATGGTGCAAAACTTTTTGTCAGTGATTTAATTCGAGACAAAGCTGAAGAAATGGCAGACCTTTATGAGGCGACAATTATAGAACATCAAGATATTCATGCTTGGGATGTTGATGTTTTTTCTCCTTGTGCCTTAGGTGGAATTCTAAATAGTTCAACCATTCTCCAAATTAGAGCTTCTATTATTGCTGGTGCTGCCAACAATCAGCTAGAAAATGAAGAGTTACACAGTCAGCTTATTAAATCGAGAAAAATTCTTTATTGCCCAGATTATGTAATTAATTCTGGTGGATTAATTAATGTCTATAACGAAATGATAGGTAATGATGACGAGAAAGCCTTAAGCCACGTTCGTAAAATTTACGATACTGTTTTGGAGATTTTTGATAAAGCAGAGCGTGAAGAAATTACCACATATGCAGCATCTAAATTATTAGGAGAAGAACGCATTAAAAAGCAAAAACAACAGAAAAAACAGAAACATTTATTGATAGCTTAATTCAACCATCAGAACTGAAAGATATTAACCAATGGAAAGTAATACGTTTGCTACGTCTGCTTATATCGCAACCTCACCAGAAACGGCTTTTAAATTCTTGTGTCGATTGGAAACTTTAGACGAGTGGACAATTAATTGTCGAATGTTAGAGAAAGTAGATGATAATACTTGGATCGGAACTTGTGCTGGCTATCAAAATAATCTCTATTATCATCTCAAAAAAATAGAAAACCCTCTATTTATGGGTATTGAATGGTACTGTGGATTTACTCCTGATAACTACTTCCACTGGTATCCCGTTCTTCTTTTTCCGACAAACTATATAGAGCCTGAATCAAAAGAACAAGGAGTTTACTTCCATTGGATCAGCTTTGTAGATCCAAAGCGACGGACTCCTATGATTATGGAAGGAATTAGAACAGTACATATGTGTGAAAGCCGCTCTCTCAAAGCTAGTTTGGAGCGCAATCAAGGTATTAAAGAAGCAGCCCAAGGGCAATATACTGTTGATAGTGACACAATTTATATTGATGCTCCTATTGAATTAGCACTTGAATATTTAGCAGATATAAGGAACATTGAAAATTGGTCGCATATGCTGCGATCGCATGGTGAAATTGCTCACCAATCAGGTAATTTTTTGGATGAATATAACCAAACAGTAAAAATCACATTCCGAACTCATACTCTGAATAATTATTACCTAATTGAACAAGATTATTTATATCCTGATTATCAATTTTTGCAGCGTAGCCCAACTTTACTGATCCCTTGTTCGCGTGCTTTCAACGATCTATCAGCTCGTGGGTTTATTCTGCACCGAATTGCGTTCTGGCAGCTTGGCAAAGCTAATCGCCACGGCAAACTCCAAATAGAGGATTACGGGGCTGAAAACATGAACATCAAACGATTACTTGAAGCAAAAGCTGGCAATTTTGAAACCTTTGCTCGTGGTATAAGCTATATTCCAACAGTTGCTTGAGACAGCCCCTAAAACGCCTGGTACTGAAGTTCCTCTCTTACTAGCTTAAGTCCGTTAAAACAGACTGAAAATCTTACCTAGTCAATTAAAACTGACTTTAGCTTGAAGCCAAGAAATTTATTTCTTGGCGAACAAGACGTGAAAAGACAAAACTAAGAAAATAGAAGGTGCATCAGTTTATGGTGGTAGTAGCAGGAAATCCTTATTTAGAGGGAAACTTTGCTCCAGTAGATCAGGAATTAACAGTAGATCATCTCCAAGTCATTGGGGAAATACCTCCTGATCTTAACGGAATGTTGATTCGTAACGGCCCTAATCCCCTCTTTCCGTCTCAAGCTTGG
Organism: Chlorogloeopsis sp. ULAP01; assembly: GCF_030381805.1. Classification (NCBI taxonomy): domain Bacteria; kingdom Bacillati; phylum Cyanobacteriota; class Cyanophyceae; order Nostocales; family Chlorogloeopsidaceae; genus Chlorogloeopsis; species Chlorogloeopsis sp. ULAP01. The sequence goes on along the minus strand of NZ_JAUDRH010000003.1, from coordinate 110,251 downwards.
TATCACTGGTTTGATGGACATGGGATGCTACACGGTGTTGAGATTAGTAATGGTAAAGCCAACTATCGCAACCGCTATGTACAAACCCAGGGATGGAAAATGGAAAAAGAGGCTGGGCGTGCAATTCATTCAGGTTTTTTAGCGCCACCTCAACAAGAAAATCCTTCTCCTCCGGTTAATACTGCCAATACAGCTGTTGTCTGGCATGGCGATCGCTTGTTAGCTCTTTGGGAAGGGGGAGAACCTTATCAAATCGAAGTACCTGAGTTAAAAACAGTCAGTCCCTATACTTATGGCGGTGACTTGAAAGGTGCTTTCACGGCTCATCCCAAAGTTGATTTTGCCACTGGCGAGATGATGTTTTTTGGCTACTCTTGGGTAGATTTGCCTTACCTGCAATATAGCGTTGTCTCACCAGAGGGCAAGCTGTTGCGAACAGTGCCAATAGACTTACCAGTAGGAGTGATGATGCACGATTTTGCTATCACCGCCCACTACACAATATTTATGAACTTGCCCCTAACATTCCGTTTGGAACGCGCCCAACAGGGAAAACCACCTTTACTGTTTGAAAAAGACATTCCCAGTCGTTTTGGTATTCTGCCACGTCACGGTGATAATAGCAGTATCCGCTGGTTTGAAGCACCTGCGTGTTATGTTGCTCATACCCTCAATGCCTACGAGGATGGAGATGAAGTAATACTCATTGCCTGTCGAATGCCAAGTACTACTATGCTTGGTCTTGCAGGCAGAGCGCAAGATACTCACAGCGATCTAGCCTTTTTGCATAAGTGGAGATTCAATCTCAAAACGGGTGCGGTAATTGAAGAACCCTTAGATAATATCCCCTCAGAATTTCCACGGGTGAACGAGCAATACTTGGGGCGCAAGACTAGATACGGTTACACTTCCCGCATGACACCTAATTCCGTACCTTTGTTCGACGGCTTAATTAAGTATGATTTTGTTAGTAATAGCTCTCAAATTCACAAATTAGGGCAAGGGCGTTATGGGGGCGAGGGGGTGTTTGTACCTCATACTCCCCATATCTCCCAGAGAGATGAAGATGACGGTTGGTTGCTTACCTTTATTTACGATGAAGTAGCAAAAATTTCTGAACTGCTTATATTAAATGCTAAGGAAATTATGGCTGAACCTGTCGCTCGTATCATCCTTCCCCAACGAGTTCCTTATGGGTTTCACGGCACTTGGATTGAGCAAACAAATCTAGAATTTAATTCATAAACAAAAAATTTAGTGGCTAATAGTCATTGGCTATTAGCCATTCCTGAGCAAACTTTTGGTAAGTAGCCTTCATAAACTGCGTACACTACGATCATAGAAAATTCCTCTTTACCTGTTTCCCATTCCCTGTCCCCTGTTCTTTTTTATGTCTAAGGCAAGATAGAAATTATTAAGATAGTAAGTTATTATATTTTATCTTCTGCTGTCTATTTAATATGCTGATTTGTTGTGATTAATCAAAATCAAGATAACTTACTCAGCAATCCAATTGAAAGGAAGTCTATTGAAGGTTATAAATTTAACTGGTTTGATTGGTTTTGTCTGTGGTATCCTCCGGGTTGGCTCATTTTATTCAATCGCCACTGGCAACATTACCATTTAGATCCAGATGGCTGGAATTGGTTTGAATATATATTATTTTTGATTCCTGGTGGTTTTTATCTAGCACTATTGATTCGTTGGTTACGTCTTGGATGTCGTTTACCGCATCAGGGAAATATTGAATTTGATCCCAACTATCAACAAGCCTTTCGACAAGAAATTATAGCTCCTATAGTTGAATATTATTTTCGTGGAGAACTACTACAAACTGAAAACTTGCCATCTACAGAGCCAATGATTGTAGCAATGAATCATGCAGGAATGTCTTTCCCGTGGGATTTTCTGAGCTTGGCTTATTTATTAAATAAAGAACGGGGATGGGTAGTAAAAGTTTTAGCTGGTGTACCTTTATTTGACCATGCTTGGATGATTTGGTGGTTACCACCTGGATGGTCAAAAGTTTTAGGTGGCGTGAGGGCAGAGTTAGAAGACTTTTCTGCTGTAGTGCAGGAGCGCAGAGTTGTTTTATACGCACCAGAAGGATTGCGAGGGCCGAGTAAAGGTTGGCGAAAACGTTATCAATTAGAGAAATTTGATCTCAGTTTTATGCAGTTAAGTCAACGTTTTCAAATTCCTATTTTACCTGTTGTTTGCATTGGCAACGAAAGCTTACATCCGTGGACAATTAATCTCCAAAAGTTACAGCAGTTATTTAATTTACCATTTTTGCCTGTATCACCTTTGATACCATTTTTTATTCTCTTTCCTTCAATGGGTGTTTGGGCAATGAGAAGTCGTCTGCATTATTTTATTCAACCACTGCAACGAGTAGTAAATAGTGAGCAGCAATCCAAGAATAAACGTTCATTTGCTTTTCAAAAAGCACAAATATTGCGAGAAAATATGCAAAGTCAGATTAATAATTTATTGAATAAAAATATTGAAAATAAAGCGTGAGCAGTTCTCATCAAGAGTCTGCACTAGCACCAAAGCGATATCCTTTACCGTATACGCTGTGAATCAGTTGTGTCTCTCCTGCAAACTCTATCTTACGACGTAATAGGCGTACCAGTGCAGCAATGACATTACTACTGGGTTGCTCATCATCTTTCCACAAATTTTGCATAATTTGAGTATGAGTAAGCAATTTACCAGTATTTCCCATAAAGTATTGCAGCAGTTGGCTTTCTTTTTCTGATAGTTCAATTACCCGTCCTTGCCGATAGGCGATTTGACTTTCACAATCAAGTTCTAAATCAGCTACCGTTAAGCGACTTGTCGGGGGGATATGCACTTGAGAACTAGAACGCCGCAACAAAGCCCTGACTCTTGCTAGTAACTCCCGCAGTTCAAAAGGTTTAACCAGATAGTCATCTGCACCCGCATCTAAGCCTTCTACGCGATCGTCAAGCGTATCTTTAGCAGTAAGAAACAGTACAGGAGTTGCAACACCTTGGCGACGCAATTCCTGACAAATCTCCAATCCCGTATTACCAGGCAACATCCAGTCTAAAATTAGTAAGTCGTAATTGCCTGTTTGTGCTAATTTGCGGCCATTTATTCCATCGTAGGCAGCATCTACACTGTATCCCTCACGAGTTAACACCCGACTCAAAGGATCGGTAAGTTCAGTTTCATCGTCAACTAGCAAAATTTTCATAATTAATTAGATTTTAAGATTTGAAAGCACCTTTTCAAATCAGCTATTTATAGAAAAATCCTACAACCAAGCATGAAAATCTAATACCCTATACCCTGTCACCCTTCGGGTTCGCCAGTCCCCTGTCATCTATTTTCAAATTTGACCCTAACAAGTAACCCCTTCAACTACAATCTAAAATCGGAAAACAAAAATTGCCATATGCTGACTGTCGCACTGCCAAAAGGGGAACTTCTCAAACATAGCATCCGCCTACTACAAACCGTGGGGTTGGATTTTAGTGCTTTTTTAGACTCAGGAAATCGACAACTGCAAATTACAGATATCAATGGTATAGCTAAAGGGCTTCTTGTGCGGGCGCAGGATGTCCCAGTTTACGTAGAGTACGGTCAAGCACAACTGGGTATAGTTGGTTACGACGTACTCCGAGAGAAAAAACCACAAGTAGCACAATTAGTTGATTTGCGCTTTGGTTATTGTCGGATGTCGGTAGCAGTCAAGCAATCAAGTTCTTACCGATCGCCTTTGGATTTACCCGCACATGGTAGAGTGGCATCTAAATATGTAAACTGTGCGCGTGAATATTTCCACAGCTTAGATTTACCTGTGGAAATTGTACCTTTATACGGTTCTGTGGAACTAGGGCCAATTACGGGTATGTCAGAAGCTATTGTTGATTTAGTTTCCACAGGGCGGACGTTGCGCGAAAATGGTTTGATGGAAATTGCGACACTGTATGAAAGTACGGCACGATTGATTGCCCATCCTTTGAGTTATCGGTTGAATACAGATAATCTCAGTAATTTGATTGCCAATGTTAGAGAGGCGATTTTGGCAGCAGTGTAAAAGAGTATTGTACATAGGAGACATTCGGCACATATCTGTTACAACCCGCCTATAAGAGCCAATTTACTGCCTTACTAACTCTACAGAGAACACTTTACAATAGAAACACTGTGGCTGGCTTACCCGAAGATGGCAAAGAAACCGATGCCTGCACTAAACCTCTACGAAACCGATTTTTACGCTTGGACACAGGAACAAGCAAGGTTGCTCCGCGACAAAAAGTGGAGCCAGATCGATCTGCCAAACTTGATAGAGGAGATTGAATCTTTGGGTAAGCAGCAACGCCAGGAACTTCGCAACCGTTTGAGCGTGTTGATTGGGCATTTGCTGAAATGGGAATACCAACCCCAACATCGTAGTCGTAGTTGGCTGGCAACCCTTCGCGTACAGCGCCGTGACACGTTACGATTACTGAAAGACAACCCCAGCCTCAAATCTTATCTTGATGATGCACTGCAAGAAGCGTATGAAAATGCTAGAGACTTAGCAATGGGAGAAGCCCTACCAGAGCAAACTTTTCCGCTTGCTTGTCCCTACAACTTAACCGAGATTATGAGCGATCGCTTTTATCCTGGTGAGCCGAGTGAATTAGTAGACAATTGGGGAGCGTGAACACCTCTAAATCAATCTATTTGCAATGCTCGCCACTCTGCTGCCTTTTTATCCATTTCTTTGATAAACCCATCTTTCCCATCCATGTAGCTCTCAATATAATCGGGATACTTCTTTGCAAGTTCGCGCTTGAGTTCGCTGTATTTCTGCGCATCTTCGGAATGGGCAATCATATAATCTCGAAACGCTAAGTGGCGCTCTATCTGTTCTGAACCAACTTCAAATGTGTGAATATGGTGTGTCCTTATACCTGCTTGATTATGCTTGCGGAAATAACGGCGTCCTGGTATACCATACTCACCCATTGCTTCATAACCCAATGCCTCTATTGCGGAACTCTGTTCATCAACTTTTGTAATATCTTTAACTTCAACCAAAATATCGATAATCGGCTTGGCATGAATTTGGGGAATGGCTGTGCTGCCAATATGATGTACAGCAACCAGATTTTCGCTCAATGCAAGTGTAATCTGCTTCGATTCAGTTGCAAATGCTTCTTGCCAATTTGGATCGTGGGGAACAACTTCTACTCTGAAGAAATTTACGTTCATTGACATGACTAATAATCTCTACAGGCTGCATTAGAAGAAAATACACCTAACACCCTCTTAATTCCAGATACTTTGCAAGGGGTACTAAGATTTCTGATGCTCCTCTGATTCCTCACAACTTCCTCAAGTTTTACTCTTAACCTTCAAAGTAGATTGGTACAAATAAAGTTGTCATTTGAAATATGCAATGTCAAAGCCACAAAGGTGATGAATCTAGCTTAGTTTAGAACTTACGCACGAGTTACGGAAGAATAAAACCACTCCAGGCACAGAGGACACGGAGGAATAAGAGTTAGAGAGGTATTTTGCGTAAGTTCTGTTAGTTATTCTACTAAATCTTATTCTCGCCAGAGTCAAAAGGCCGAGGAAAATGAAAACTAAAACTTTTGCAACCATAGATGGTAATGAAGCGGCTGCCCAAGTTGTCTACAAACTCAATGAAGTGATTGCAATTTATCCGATTACTCCCTCTTCACCTATGGCTGAGTGGGCAGATGCTTGGGCTTGTGAAGGCAAAGCTAATATTTGGGGAAATGTTCCGACAGTGGTGCAGATGCAAAGCGAAGGTGGTGTCGCAGGTGCAGTACATGGAGCTTTGCAAACTGGCTCGCTGACAACTACATTTACAGCATCACAGGGATTGTTGCTGATGATCCCAAATATGTACAAAATTGCCGGGGAATTAACGCCTACGGTTTTTCACGTAGCCGCGCGATCGCTTGCCGCCCAAGCCCTCTCCATTTTTGGCGATCATAGCGATGTGATGGCAACCCGTGCCACTGGCTTTGCCATGCTGTGTGCCGCCTCACCACAAGAAGCCCATGATTTTGCTTTAATCTCCACACGAGCAACTTTAGAATCAAGAGTGCCTTTTGTACACTTTTTTGATGGCTTCCGCACCTCCCACGAAATTAACAAACTCGAACTGTTAACTGAAGAAGATTTACGCAGCTTTATTCCAGATCAATTAGTACTGGCTCATCGGCAGCGCGCCCTCACTCCTGACAAACCCGTCTTACGCGGCACGGCACAAAACCCCGATGTTTACTTCCAAGCCAGGGAAACTGTTAATCCTTACTATTTAGCTTGCCCAGACATTACTCAAAAAGTCATGGACGAATTTGCCGCTATGACTGGGCGGCAGTACAAACTTTTTGAATACTATGGTGATGCCGCCGCCGAACGAGTAATTGTCCTTATGGGTTCTGGTTGCGAGGCAGTGCATGAAACAGTAGATTATCTTAATGCCCAAGGTGAGAAAGTCGGTGTAGTGAAAGTACTGTTGTATCGTCCGTTCGATAGCAAGCGCTTTGTCGCCGCCCTACCAGAAACAACAAAAGCGATCGCTGTTCTTGATCGCACTAAAGAACCAGGTGCAGCAGGTGAACCACTGTATTTGGATGTTGTCACTGCCCTCACAGAAAACCCGATGCCCAATGTCCAATGCCCGATACCCAAAATCGTTGGTGGCCGTTACGGTTTATCATCTAAAGAATTCACACCAGCGATGATTAAAGGTATTTTCAACAATCTTGCTGCTAGTGAACCTAAAAATCATTTCACCATCGGCATCAATGATGATGTCACCCACACCAGCTTAGATTACGATCCCAACTTCAACATTGAATCAGACAGTGTAGTTCGAGCTATTTTTTACGGCTTGGGTTCTGATGGTACTGTGGGAGCTAACAAAAACTCAATTAAGATTATTGGGGAAGAAACAAACAATTACGCCCAAGGCTACTTTGTCTACGACTCGAAAAAATCAGGTTCTATTACAGTTTCTCACCTCCGCTTTGGCCCTCAACCGATTCGTTCTGCTTACTTGGTGAATCAAGCTAACTTTGTTGCCTGTCACCAGTGGGGATTTTTGGAACAGTTGGATATACTCGCCCACATTGTTCCTGGTGGTACTTTCTTGCTCAATAGCCCCTACCAACCAGAGGAAGTGTGGAGCCGCTTGCCGCGATTAGTACAGGAGCAAATTACCCAGAAACAGCTGAAGTTCTACGTAATTAATGCCTATAAAGTCGCCCGCGAAGCAGGTATGGGTGGACGAATTAACACAGTCATGCAAGTTTGTTTCTTTGCCGTATCTGGAGTATTGCCACGAGAAGAAGCGATCGCCCAAATTAAGAAATCCATCTGCAAAACCTACGGTAAAAAAGGCAACGAAATTGTGCAAATGAACCTGAATGCTGTAGATCGGACGCTAGACAATCTCTATGAAGTCAAAGGAGAGCGTCGCGTTAATAGTAATATCGAACAGCGTCCAGCTGTACCCAACACCACACCCGCGTTTGTACGAGATGTCTTGGGTAAAATGATTGCTAAGTGTGGTGATGAATTACCAGTCAGTAGTTTGCCTGTGGATGGTAGTTATCCCACTGGCACGGCGAAATGGGAAAAACGCAACATTGCCCAAGAAATACCCGTTTGGGAACCAGATGTCTGCGTTCAGTGCGGCAAGTGTGTGATGGTATGTCCCCATAGTGTGATCCGCAGCAAGGTTTACGAAGCCTCAATGTTAGAAAATGCACCATCCACCTTCAAGAGTAGTGATGCCAAAGACCACGATTGGAAAGATTGGAAATTCACAATTCAAGTCACAGCAGAAGATTGTACAGGCTGTGGAATTTGCGTAGATGTTTGCCCAGTAAAGAATAAAGTAGAACCTCGCCGCAAGGCAATTAATATGGAACCGCAACTGCCATTACGGGCAAAAGAGCGAGAAAATTGGGATTTCTTCTTAAATATTCCCAATCCCGATCGCCGCCAGCTGAAGCTAAACCATATTAACCAGCAGCAGATGCAAGAACCACTATTTGAATTTTCTGGAGCTTGCGCTGGTTGTGGCGAGACACCGTACATTAAATTAGCTACACAGTTATTTGGCGATCGCATGATTGTTGCCAACGCCACTGGCTGTTCTTCCATTTACGGTGGCAACTTGCCGACTACTCCTTGGACGCAAAATGCTGAAGGAAAAGGCCCGGCGTGGGCGAATTCCCTATTTGAAGATAACGCCGAATTTGGCTTAGGATTCCGGATTTCGATTGACAAACAAGCAGAAATCGCCGCCCAATTACTCCAACAATTAGCAAGCGAAGTCGGCGAAGAACTAGCAAATAGTATTCTTAATGCCCAGCAAAAAGACGAAGCAGATATTTGGGAACAACGCGAAAAAGTAGAATTACTGAAGCGGCGGATAGATGAACTGCTGGATATAAAGATAGGTATTGGACTCAAAACTCAAAAATCCAAACTCCAAAATCTCAAATCCCTGGCTGATTACCTAGTTAAAAAGAGTGTTTGGATAATTGGCGGAGACGGCTGGGCATATGATATCGGCTTCGGCGGGTTGGATCACGTCTTAGCCTCAGGACGCAATGTGAATATTCTCGTTCTTGACACAGAGGTATATTCTAACACTGGCGGACAAATGTCTAAAGCTACACCTAAAGCAGCTGTGGCAAAATTTGCTGTTGGCGGTAAACCTGCTGCTAAAAAAGACTTAGGCTTAATGGCAATGACTTACGGCAACGTCTATGTTGCTAGCGTCGCAATGGGCGCACGGGATGAACACACACTCAAGGCATTTCTAGAAGCAGAAGCTTATGACGGCCCATCACTGATTATCGCTTACAGCCATTGTATAGCACATGGTATCAACATGAGTACAGCAATGCAAAATCAAAAAGCTGCTGTAGACTCAGGTCGCTGGTTGCTGTATCGGTTCAATCCCGATCGCATTAAGCTAGGCGAAAACCCACTGCAACTTGACTCGCGAACACCAAAAATACCAGTCGAACAATCGATGTATCTGGAAAACCGCTTTAAGATGCTTACCAAGAGTAACCCAGAAGAGGCGAAGCGGCTACTGGAGGAAGCACAACATGACGTGAATGTTCGCTTTTCAATGTACCAATATTTGGCAGCGCGGCACATGGAAAAACTCAACAATCATAGCGATGACATCAACAGTACAGGCAATCTCAAACAGTTGGTATCTGGATGAAAGCCATTAGTTGTTAATTGCCATTAGCCATTCTGCCTCTGGGCAGTCGCTACAACGCGCTTAACCCGACACCAGGTACCCTGCGGGAAGCCGCCCTCTGGGCGTCTACAACGCCCTTAACCCGCGCAACACACTGGCTCCTTTATGCCGGGGAAGCCTTACTTTCAGAAGCCACTTCGTGTCTACGCCAGTTGCTACAAGTCGGCAAAGCCGCCCAACGCGCTGGCTCACCACCGCACTGGCTCCGCAAGGGCGTGCTGCTCTCTGCCCTCTGCCTTATTTTCAGATTAACCATTAACAATTTTGAGAAAATTAAGATGGATTTAACTACTACTTATATGGGGATGAAATTGCGATCGCCACTTGTGCCTTCGGCATCTCCCTTATCAAAAGACACTGACAACATCAAACGTATGGAGGATGTAGGTGCGGCGGCAGTAGTAATGCATTCGCTGTTTGAAGAACAGATTACCTTGGAACGCTACGAATTGCACCATCACCTCACCTATGGTACCGAAAGCTTCCCAGAAGCCCTGACATATTTTCCTGAACCAACTAGCTTTCACATTGGTCCAGAAGAATATCTTAACCATATTCGTAAAGCAACCGAACTAGTCAAAATTCCTGTGATTGCCAGCCTCAATGGTTCTTCAGTAGGTGGATGGATTGACTATGCCAGATTAATTCAGCAAGCAGGAGCTTCGGCGCTGGAGTTGAATATTTACTATGTTCCTACAGATATGGAACTAACCAGCGAACAAATAGAGCAAAACTATATTCACATTCTCCAGGCAGTTAAAGCTGAAATTACCATTCCTGTGGCAGTTAAACTCAGCCCCTATTTCACTAACATGGCAAATATGGCAAAGCGTTTGGATAATGCAGGAGCTGATGCACTAGTATTGTTTAACCGCTTCTACCAACCAGATATTAACCTCGAAACTCTGGATGTAGAGCCTAATGTGCTTTTAAGTACTGCACAGGCGATGCGTTTACCTCTGCGTTGGATTGCCATTCTTTATGGTCGCATCAATGCCAGTTTAGCTGCTACTAGCGGCATTCACAATGCACGGGATGTCCTAAAACTGCTGATGGCAGGAGCAAGCATTACTATGCTTTGTTCCGTGCTGCTACGAGAGGGAATCGCTCACATTCGCTGTATCGAGAAGGAAATAAGTGAATGGATGGAAAAACATGAGTACGAATCTATACACTTGCTTCAGGGAAGCATGAGCCAAAAAAATTGTCCCGATCCCAGTGCCTTTGAACGCGCTCAGTATATGCGAGCGTTACAAACTTACAATCCTGAATGGGGAAGGGTTTACGAACCGTCGTATTACCTGGGGTAGTACAGTTTTTAAGAAAAAAGGTAGAGGGCAGTAGACGCGGTAGATGCGGAGCAGCTGCCGTAGGTACGGCGTATCCGTTGGTAGGCAGAAGGAAAGACAACAGAAGTGCTTCTTTCATTCGTTGCTTGCAGCGAGCCGCTAGTTAGAGGCTCACAATTTCCTCAAATTATTGTCCTATAAACTTAATTGAAGGACAAAGAGTGTGTAACAAGGATATCAAATTGGCACGCAGAAGTCTTGCTTCAAAATTTTGGAATAGCCTATTAATCAATGGTTTTCATCCAAAATCTAAAATCCAAAATTGCTATGAGAGGTTTATATGTTTAAAAAGATTTTAGTTGCATTAGATCGCTCTGACATGGGCAAGCCAGTTTTTGAACAAGGATTAGCTTTAGCAAAGATGAGTGGAGCTAGCTTAATGTTGCTGCACGTTTTATCTGTAGAGGAAGAGGGCGTTCCGTATGTACAAATAGGTTCTAGTTTTGACTACTATTCAGGAATGACGGATCAAGCCTTAGAGTTTCAACAACAGCAGTGGGAAAAGTCGAAAAATCAAGGTATTGAGATGTTGCAACGCCTGAGCGCTCAAGCAAATACAGCAGGCGTAAATGCTGAATTTACACAAAATCTTGGCAGCCCAGGGCGAGTTATCTGTGATATAGCTAGTAGTTGGGGTGCCGATCTAATTGTTGTTGGGCGTCGAGGGCATTCTGGGATGGCAGAACTATTTCTTGGTAGCGTAAGTAACTATGTCCTCCACCATGCTCCTTGTTCAGTTCATGTTGTGCATCTTGCTGCTAGTGTCAAAAAAGCTGAAACGGGAAAAGAAACTACTAGCACTTTTACCTCCAGCTAAGTACAGATTTGTGTAAATCGTAGCCTAAAGAAAAATGAAATCATCTCGCCCTCTGCCACTCTCCCATCCTAGTGGTGATAAGCGCTTTAAAATACTAGACGCAACAATGAAGCGTCATCAATATCAGCAAGATGCTCTGATTGAAATTCTCCATAAGGCACAAGAATTATTTGGCTACTTAGAAAACGATTTATTAATTTACATTGCCCAAAGTCTTAAACTACCACCCAGTCGGGTTTATGGTGTAGCTACCTTTTATCATTTGTTTTCACTTGCACCTAAAGGCAAGCATACCTGTGTGGTGTGTACAGGTACAGCTTGTTATGTCAAAGGCGCACCAGAAATTCTTGCCCATCTAGAAAAATCTGCTCGCATTCATGCTGGAGAAACAACACCAGATGGACAAGTTTCACTATTAACAGCTAGGTGTTTGGGTGCTTGCAGTCTTGCACCTGCTGTGGTTTTTGATGGTGCGGTGTGTGGCTATCAAACTGCGGAATCAGTTCAAGAACGGATTAAAGAATGGTTAAAGGAATAGAGCGATCGCCTCATTTTTTAATTCTTTCTTCCTATATGGGAGAAGAAAATATTTAATCATATTCAAAATCTGTCAATCATAATTCAAAAAAATAATTATTAATTTATAAAATTTAATTTTTTAGAACCAGAAGCCATGAAAATATATTGGCGAGTATTTATAAGCTTTACATTAGCAGTATTTTTAGTTGTTATAGTTGTCATATCTACCGATTCCCAAATAGCAACAAATTACTTTCAAAACTCTACCAAAGCATATTTGTGTTTGGACAAGTACTGTATTCAAATACCACTAGTGTTAGACACACAGCGAACACAAAAAGTACTCCAAGAGATTGCTGATAATGACTCAATTTCAATCAATTCGATTATAATTGAAGAATTTGAAAGTACTGCTAACATTATTGTCAAAGATAAAGAAGATTATAAAGTTATTCTCACTTTGAATGATGACGATGCTAAAACAGTGGGAGTAACAAAGAAAACTTTAGCAGGTGATTTATTAGAAAGAATTAAAAAAACAATTATAAAATATAGAATAACAAAACATAGAAGAAATTTATTACAAGTCATCTTCATTATTTTGATTTTCTTATCAATGTTGATACTTAGCTTTGGTATTATTTTTTTAATTAAAAATAATTTACCTGTTTCAATAAGTTTTTTGTTTAAACAAGATTTTTTAAAATTGGAATATAAATAAAGAAAAAAAGCATGGAAAAATTTTGTATTTTTTTGTGGCAAGTTACCCAGTTATATAGCGTTTATTCTTATAATAGTCTTAGGAATAAGATTAATCGTTGTAATTTTTAATGCTAATTTTTATCTAACAAATTCAGATCTAGAATAACTAAGACACCATATTATTACTTTATTAAATATTGTTGGTTTGTTCTTCATTATTGGGACTGTATTTATGTTACTTTACTGGCTCTCTAACAGTAGAGCAGGTACAGTAGTTCTTGCCTTTGAGGATACAACTCTACCATCGGAAGAAAATAATAAAACTGGAGAAAAACCTAAGCTAGGCAAAGCTATTGCTGATTCGTTAGTTGGAGAACTTCATAGAATTAGGCATATCCATACTTGTCTAACCCAAGCTATGAGAACAGGGGAAGAAGACATTCAGTTACAAAGGTTGGGAGAGTTTAACTTTCCTCCATTGACTCCCATCCAAGAAAATATAGAAAGTAATCTTACTGAAGTTGGAACTTTTGAAGTTGGTAAAACTAGTATCTCTATTGGAAGGATACTTTTAGTTCTCAAATGGTTATGGCCTTTTGGAGGTGTGAAAAGGGTAATTTCTGGAAGCGTACAAACTTACGCTTCGACAATTCGTTTGTTTGTGCGATTAGAATATCTCAATCAAGTTAAGGCTTGGGAAGTGACTTGGAAAAATGATCAGACACAGCCCATGACTGAGAAAGTAAGGGATTTAGCTTATAAAGTTGTTATGGGTTTAGTTCCTGATATTACTGCTCAAACATGGGAGGGTTTTAAGTTTTTTACTGAAGCAATTCATAACTACTACCTCTATCAACACACTGGCTTATTAGAGGATCTTCAGAATGCCGAAGAAAATTGCAAAAAAGCACGACAAGTAGAAAAAAATATCATAAGCTTGCGGATTTATTCTATAAGATTGGCGTTGCCTATCTTGAAAATCAAAAATATGATAAGACAGAAAAAGCTTTTCTAGCATCCATAGAAGTTGCTCCTCAAAGCGAGTCTTACTATTCTCACACTGGATTAGGTAATGTCTATTACGCGCAGAAAAAATTCGATGATGCTATCAATCAATATGAGCGTACTAATAGATTAAATGAAGATTTTCCCTACGCTATAAATGGTATTGGTAATATATATTTTCAGAAAGGAGAGTATCAAAAAGCGCATAAATACTATGAAGATGCTTGTACCCAAGATGATAAATACTGGCATTCTCATTTCTGGAAGCCTTACCATAATCTTGGACTAATATACTTATACGATGATGAAGAGAAGTTAACACATGAAGAGAAATTAATAAACTATAAAAAGGCTGAAAAAAGTTTAATAAAGCTATATAAATTTACAAATATTTAAAAGATGCTCAAGAATTGCATTCAATCCACAGTGGTTTAGCTTTAGCCTACCTTTTTCAAGCTACTGAAGACTTGGATAGTCTACACCAATGGACAAATAATTATCATTGTTACCCTGAGTATTTTTAGAATTTGCAAAAGATTAACAAACTAGAACTAAAGATGAAAAACTTAAAACAAGAGATTAAAAACCCAGGAAAAGAGATACGAAATATCAAACAAAAAATACTATACTTAAAACAAGATATAAAAAAAATTGAAAACAAATTGCAAGTTATTAAAAAAATAGAGCAACAAATAGAACAACAAATAAACAAAATTGACAGTAAATTAGTAGTTGCAATAAAACAGATAAAAAAAGCTGCTGATATTGCTCTGGAGAGCCAACCTTATATTTACTGGAATCTTGGTTTAATTACCCTTGCTCAAGACAAGGTAGATAAAGACAAGGTAAAGGAGGTATGTGATGCTTGGGAAAAAGCCGTAATAATTGCGTCTAATCAAAGTGATAAGCTGTGCATTGAAATCTATAAATACGCAATTAATGCTCTTCAAAAACCAAATATTCTTACACCTAAACAAGCTCTTTCAGAATGTATCGATCATCCTCTACTTCGCTTGAGGCGAGGATGGTTAAAAATTATGTTAAAGGACATGATAATTATCTCAAAAATTTTAGATGAAAAAAATGAGTCTATAAAGGCTTTAATTTCAATACTAAATAAAACTATTGAAAAAAGATGAGTAATAATTACTAGATATAGTAGTGTCTTACCATTAGAACTGATTTAAATATAACTGTAAGTTATAGTAGGTTGAGAAATTGAAGATACTTGTTTTTAATTGAGTTTATTGGGCTTGCTTTACCCCTCGCACTTCGCACCTCATATAGCTTTATGCAATAAAGAAAGCCAGTGGTATATCACCACTGGCGAATAGTATCTTGGAACAACACAGGATCGCGCCGAGATCCTGTATTATTGAGGATTCCAGAAAAATACTTTTCTGTAAACTTATATACAACTTTCATGCAACGCTGTACTGTGATATAGAAATCCGGTTTGATGACTGAAAAAAAATTAAGTGTTTGTAGGGGAGGCAGTTTGCGGTGTAGATTCTCTTCCTGCAAAACTACCGTTGTGTTATGAATTTAGTCTAACGCACCCAACCCTTTAAAACAGTACGTTATACTTTGCGATCGCACACCCTACGTTTTTTTCAAAAATCAAATATGAGTCCTATTATTGCAGAGATTATGTTTCATAAGTTAGCGATCGCAAATTTTGGAATTAGACTTATTGATTAAAATATCAATAGTTTTTTTGTGTTGTTTATTAAAGTTTAATAACTCTAAATAAGCAAAAGGAATTACTATAGGCCATAGAATACTACCTATCACTAAAATTGCGCCAGACAAAGAGCGCTGTGCTAAATTCATTTCTTCATCTTGTAAAAAGAAATCTAACCAGACAGTAAAGTAACAGTAAGCCATTACTAGATAAAAAATGATAGCTAAGTAATACAAAACTGTTTTCAGCATAATTATAATAATGTTAAGTTTATTAGCCTCAATCAAGACATCAAAAATAACTGATTTTTAGCAATTAAATAATCAATATATGCTTGTGAATCAGCTAAAATGGCTTGAATATGTTTATAAATTGATACTCAGTCACTAGATGTAAAAACAGAAAGATTTTTATAAAATCTCTGATAATAATAATTTCAAATGATTATCTGCTCGTAAATAGATATGCAACTTATATACAACATAATATATGAATTCATAACAATTATAGATTTGAAGTTTTATTATATTAAATACTACTAGTGTAATTAAGGAGAAGAATAATTAGCTATCTCACTGAAATGTATAATTTTTTTATATGCATGAGTGTTGATGTAAAATATAATTTTTCTGAAAATTTTATAGTTAGTAAGTTAATTAAATAAAAATCTCAAGTAAAAACTCTAAGTTCCGATTACTTTGATATAAATAAATTTTAATAACAGAAGCCCAACCGATTTAAAAAGTTAGGGATATTACATAGTACATTCAAAAAATAACGGATTTAAAAAATTATTGTTGAAGACTCTTGTATACAAATACTTTTCCTCACAAGTTCCTCAAGTTTTTCTCTTAACCTCAAAAATGAAGCCTAACCAGTTATGGCAGAGGAGGCAGGTAGAAGATGGATTTGAGTGAGCTACAAGAGATAGCAGAGCAAGAACGCCAGTCTCAAAAACCAGTGCAGATTCGCTGTTGTCTTGCTGCTGGTTGTCTGTCTGCTAATTCCGAAGCTGTAAAAAAGCGGCTTGAGGAAGTAGTAAAAGCATCTGGTTTAGAGAATCAAGTACAAGTTTGCGGTGTGGGTTGTATGCGCTTGTGTTGTCAGGGAGCTTTAGTTCATGTTGTAAAACAAAATGAACCAGAAAGCTTGGGCATACTCTACCAAAAAGTTACCTCAGAGAATGCACCTGAAATTATCGTTGCTCTCAATGGGAAACAGACAAAAGTTCAGCAAGGAGATCTAACACATCCATTTTTTACGAAACAATTGCCGATAGTCTTAGAAAATAGTGGCAAAGTTAATCCCGATCGCATCGAATCTTATATTGCTGCTGGAGGCTATCAAGCACTTTACCACGTGCTACGGGAGATGAGTCCAACTGAGGTAGTCGATACCATTACTCGCAGTGGTTTGCGGGGAAGGGGTGGTGCTGGTTATCCCACTGGTGTGAAATGGGCGACAGTTGCGAAAGCGAAAGGAGAACGCAAGTTTGTCATCTGCAACGCCGACGAAGGCGATCCGGGAGCATTTATGGATCGCAGTGTTTTAGAAAGCGATCCTCATCGCGTACTAGAAGGAATGGCGATCGCTGCCTATGCTGTGGGTGCAACCCAAGGCTATATTTATGTCAGAGCAGAATACCCCATTGCCATTAGTCGCCTGCAAACTGCGATTCGTCAAGCGCAACGCTTAGGCTTATTGGGCAGTCAAATTTTTGAGTCTCCCTTTGACTTTAAAATTGATATTCGTATTGGCGCAGGAGCTTATGTTTGTGGTGAAGAAACCGCTCTGATGGCATCAATTGAAGGCAAACGCGGTACACCTCACCCCCGCCCCCCCTATCCTGCTGAGTCTGGCTTGTGGGGATATCCCACCCTCATTAACAACGTTGAAACCTTTGCCAATATCTCACCGATTATTCGTAAGGGCGCTGAGTGGTTTGCCAGTATCGGCACAGAAAAAAGCAAAGGTACAAAAGTTTTCGCATTAGCAGGTAAAATACGTAACACTGGTTTAGTAGAAATACAGATGGGAACTCCACTGCGGCTGATTGTAGAACAGCTAGGTGGTGGTGTACCTAATAATGGTATAGCTAAAGCAGTGCAAACTGGCGGACCTTCAGGAGGATGTATTCCTGCCTCAGCTTTTGATACATCTGTAGACTACGAATCCTTAACTGCATTAGGTTCGATGATGGGTTCCGGCGGCATGATTGTCATGGATCACAGTACCAACATGGTAGATGTTGCCAAGTTTTTCATGGAATTTTGTATGGATGAATCTTGCGGCAAGTGCATTCCTTGTCGAGTGGGTACAGTGCAACTCTATCGGTTATTAACCAAAATTCGCCAAGGTAAGGCATCACTTACCGATTTGGAACTTTTAGAAGAACTTTGTGACATGGTAAAGAACACCAGTTTGTGTGGTTTGGGGCAATCTGCACCCAATCCGGTGTTTAGTACCTTGCGTTATTTTCGAGAAGAGTACTTGGCGCTGATTAAAAAAGCAAATTCTGGTTTCGTTCCTACACAATCACCTTAATTAGCTTTCAAATCCGATCGCATTTGATTGAGAAAGCAAATACTGAAACCATAACAGGGGTGAGGGCAATGTTTGCAAAAGTTTTTTTCAGTATCGGTTTATTGCTAGCGATCGCTTTACTCGTTTTAGTAGTTTTACAAGTCAAAAACGAACAAGAAGTTAACAGAATTTGGCGATCGCTCTTAACTGCACCCGCGCAAACTCGTTTCACTGAAGACATGGTTGCAGAATTACCCCCTCCCGTCAGGCGTTACTTTCTCCATGCCATTGCCCCAGGAACTCCCCTTGCTACTTCTGTAAGCTTGGAAATGAGCGGCAGTTTTCGGATGGAACGGGATAAACCCTGGATACCGATGAAAGCTACAGAAATTATCTCAGCCAAAGGATTTGTTTGGAAAGCAGCGATCGGTCGTGGTTTGTTTCAATTTATCGGAGCTGATTATTATGCCAACAAATCGGGACGAACGCAATTTTCCCTGGGGGGCTAATTCCGTTGGTAAATGCCCACAATCCTGATGTTACCCGCTCTAGCATTGGACGATTCGCTGGAGAATTACTCTGGCTGCCTTCTGCTTTATTGCCCCAACACGGTGTAAGTTGGCAGGCAATTGATGAGAGGACGATCCAGGCTAGTCTGAAGATTGATGGTGAACCTGTAACCCTCACACTAGTTATAGATCCTGACGGTAAAGTACTAAAGATTTCTTTTCCGCGTTGGGGAGAACACACCGATGATGGTAGTTTCACTTACATTCCCTTTGGCGGAGAAGTACAGCAAGAACAAACATTTGCAAGATATACAATCCCTTCCCAGATGAGCTTGGGTTGGTGGTTTGGCACAGACAGTTACTTAGAATTCTTCCGTAGCAAGATTGAGCGGGCAGAGTTTTGTTTAGAAGGCAGTCACTATGAAACAAGTTTCACCCCTACCCTACGGGGTACTCTGCCTTGAAGCCGCTCTGCATCTACGGCAGTCGCTCATGGGGGAAACCCCCTGTTCTGCGCGCTGCCTCACCCCGTCGGACACCCCTCTCCTTGCTAAGGAGAGGGGCAGGGGGTGAGGTGACTTTCAAGGCAGAAGGCAGAAGGAAATCCACCCTTAAAAGAATGAGATTGTAACAGCGTTTTTTCAGTTTAAGTAGAACAACAGCAATGACAGTCAAAACTTTAACAATTGATGACCAATTAATCAGCGCTCGTGAGGATGAAACTCTACTTAAAGCAGCACAGGAAGCAGGAATTCATATTCCGACACTGTGCTATTTAGAAGGAGTTTCAGAAGTTGGAGCTTGTCGCCTTTGCCTAGTCGAAATTGCTGGTAGCAATAAATTACAACCCGCTTGTGTTACAAAAGTTGCTGAAGGCATGGAAGTTAAGACTAAAAGCGATCGCCTACAGAAATACCGCCGCACGATTTTAGAGATGTTGTTTGCAGAAGGCAATCACATTTGTTCTGTGTGCGTGGCAAATAGCAATTGCGAATTGCAAGACTTGGCAATTGAGATGGGTATGGATCATGTGCGCTTAGAATACCACTTCAGCGATCACAAAGTCGATGTTTCTCACGATCGCTTTGGCATCGACCACAACCGTTGTGTACTTTGTACACGCTGTATACGTGTTTGTGACGAAATTGAAGGCGCTCACACGTGGGATATGGCAGGTAGAGGTACAAATTCACACGTAATTACCGACTTGAATCAACCTTGGGGAACCTCACAAACTTGTACTTCCTGTGGTAAATGTGTCAATGCTTGCCCTACAGGTGCAATTTTCTCTAAAGGTGCGAGTGTCGGCGAAATGAAACACGATCGCGCCAAACTCGACTTTCTTGTCACCGCACGGGAAAAACAGCAATGGAATTTTTAAGAAGTAGAAGGCAGTCCCAATGAAACAAGTTTCATCGCCAGGCATGAAAAACCTCACCCCGTCCTGTCGGACACCCCTCTCCTTAGTAAGGAGAGGGGCAGGGGGTGAGGTGACTTTCAAGCTAGAAGGCAGAAGGCAGAAGGGAATTAGCACAAAGGGACAAGGAGACAAGTAAGTAAATGTGAGTTACGTTCATTCCTAATCCAAAATCCAAAATCCTATGACTCGTTTGAAATTAGCAACAGTATGGCTTGGTGGTTGTTCTGGCTGTCATATGTCCTTTCTCGACTTAGACGAATGGCTATTTGATTTAGCAGCACAGGTAGATTTAGTATACAGTCCGTTCATGGATACCAAAGAATACCCACAACAAGTAGATGTAGTGTTAGTCGAGGGAGCGATCGCCAACGAAGAACATTTAGAAACGATTAAAACAGTGAGAGAGCGATCACACCTCCTTGTTTCCTTTGGCGACTGTGCTGTCACTGGTAATGTTACGGCTTTACGCAATCCCTTGGGCAGTGCCGAACCAGTTTTACAACGTTGTTACATCGAAACCGCAGATATCCACGGGCAAATTCCCCAAGAGCCTGGGATTGTGCCGCAGTTACTAGATCGAGTTACACCAGTTCATACAGTAGTACCAGTTGATATTTACTTACCAGGTTGCCCGCCGTCAGCTACTCGAATTCAAGCAGTCTTAGAGCCACTCTTACGCGGAAAAATACCACAACTAGAAGGACGCGAATTCATCAAATTTGGCTAAATCTTTCCCTTTGAGGATTAAAAAAGGAATGGGAGAGCGATTATGACAGTTCATTATCGAGAAAAAATTATTGCTCTTTGGATAACTTTTTTACTAGGAACACTGTTTCATACCCAACTGGGTTTGATGCCAATTTTCCATGGTTTGCCCGTTGTCGAATCTCATAAAGCCACAAGTATTAATGATATTTCTGGAATTATGTGGTTAATGCTAGGCTTTTTTGTGTTACCAATACTGGCAATAATTTTTACTGCTTTTTTTGAATCAAAACGTTATCGAATCATTCATTTTGGCTTAACAGTATTCTATAGCGTCATGAATTTACTTCACATTATTTTGGATTTATTTGTGCAGCCAATTCTCTGGTATCAAATTACCTTAATGGTGCTTTTATTCCTGGTTGGTTTGTTATTGAATCTTGTTGCCTTTCAGTGGATAAAGTTATCATCTAATCGTAATAAAGAACAAGAAATATTTACAAAAGCTCACTCTTAGCTAAGTAGTTCGGTACTAATGATTTTAAACAGTTATGGTCGTCATTTGTCTGTAGTAAGAGTTTGAAGCGTATTTACTTCTCGTGAATCGCGTTATATTTATTTCTACCCACCTACTTATCTATCACATAAATAATTTCTTTGCTCAAGCATACTTTGTGTGATTGATAAATTTCTTGCCATTATTATGATGTCCGCCAAATCACCCATAATAAATAGTTTGTAGTCAGGACTTCAGTCCTGGCTTGAGAACTAAAGTTATCACTACAAGCAAATATTTTTATTCGGTTTGATTAACCGGACATGATATTACACCATCGCAAGTCTACATCACTCCAAAAACTTTAACAATTAACCATCAACATTATCTATTAGCACCCTTCACAAGATATTCACATCTCAAACAAGAAAAATAGGGAGATTGACTATGTTAAAAGCCGCAGACATTATGACTAAAGATGTTGCTACAATTCGCAGTTCGGCAACGGTTGCTGAAGCTGTGAGGCTAATGAGGGCTAGAGATTGGAAAGCACTAATTGTGGATCGTCGCCACGAGCAGGATGCTTACGGCATTATTAGCGAGAGCGATATTGTCTATAAAGTTATTGCCTATGGTAAAGATCCAAATAGAGTGCGTGTTTACGAGGTAATGACCAAACCTTGTATCGTCGTTAACCCCGATCTAGGTTTAGAATACGTAGCGCGGTTATTTGCCGATCATCATATCCAGAGAGCGCCTGTAATTCAGAATGAACTACTAGGTATAGTTTCACTAGCTGACATTCTGGCAAATAGTACCTTTCTTGAGCAGCCCCGAACAATTCTGCTTGAGCAACAACTCCAAGACGAAATTAGAAAAGCTCGCGAAGTTTGTACTCAAAAAGGTATTCGTTCGGAAGAATGTGCTGCTGCTTGGGATGTTATCGAGGAACTACAAGCCGAAATTGCTCATCAACGAGCAGAGACAATAGACAGAACAGCCTTTGAAGAATACTGCGATGAGTATCCAGAGGCAAAAGAAATTTATGACTGCTGGTGTAGTGGCTAATACTGTTTCGCTTTAAGGTTGATACCTGCACAGCAAGTTGGAGGAGCTGGGGAGACTAGGGAAGCTGGGGAAGTGAATCGCATCAAAGTTTTCGTGAAAAGGGATAAGCTCCTCAATATATTAAGTTGCTTGCATAGATAGGGAGCAATTGGAGGGAAAGATACAACTATGACGAAAGATTTAAAAGAATCAAAAGAGTCAAGAATTTCATCTGAAACATTGACAAATTTCCAGTTAGTTGATGGGCAAATTGGCGAGATATCTTTAGTTAACGGAACGCTATATGTTCATTTTCAAACCGATGATGAAAAAGATTTGACACTTGTGTTTACAGACGTAGCTGGAGTAGAGATGTTCAATATCCAGAATGCCGAATTGAGTAAATGTACAGTTAACTTGAACGATCCTTTCATCGAACGAGCTACTAAACTATCAGAAAAACATACTGAAAAGCTCGTATGTTATGCTTTTTGGTCGCCTTGGCTAGAAGAACCACTCATGCGTATTTTAGCGAGTGATTTTGAGATTAAAACCTAATATTACCTTTGTTTAAACTTATCTCAGCTAGGCGGCAAAATTTTTATGAAAAAAGTAATCATTGATCCTGTTACTCGGATCGAAGGACACGCCAAAATTACCATTTACCTTGATGACACAGGACAAGTCAGCGATGCTCGTTTCCATGTGACTGAATTTCGAGGATTTGAAAAGTTTTGTGAAGGGCGTCCTTTAGCAGAAATGCCCGGAATTACGGCACGCGTGTGTGGCATTTGTCCGGTGAGCCACTTGTTGGCTTCTGCAAAAGCAGGCGATCGCATTCTTGCTGTTACCATTCCTCCCGCAGCAGTAAAACTACGCCGTTTGATGAACTTGGGGCAAATTATCCAATCCCATGCTCTCAGTTTCTTCCACTTGAGTGCGCCTGATTTTTTGCTGGGCATGGATAGCGATCCAGGCAAACGTAATGTTTTTGGCTTAATTGCAACCGATCCAGAACTTGCTCGTGGAGGAATTCGCTTGCGCCAATTTGGGCAAGAAATCATTGAACTTCTGGGCGGGCGCAAAATTCACCCATCCTGGGCTGTACCTGGAGGTGTCAGGGAACCCTTATCTGAGCAGGGAAGAACTCACATTCAAGCTCGCATCCCTGAAGTACGAACTACAATCCTAAATGCACTAGATCTGTTTAAGCGTTTGCTCCAGGATTACGAAAAAGAAGCGCAAACCTTTGGTAATTTTCCTAGCTTGTTTATGGGATTAGTCACTCCTGAAGGCTTGTGGGAAAACTATGACGGATACATCCGCTTTGTCGATAGTGCAGGTAATATTATTGCCGACAAACTCGATCCAACTCGCTATCAAGAATATATCGGCGAAGCAGTTGAACCTTGGACTTACCTAAAATTTCCTTATTACCGTCCTTTAGGATATCCTGATCGAGAAGATCATTGTCGCTTAGATAGTGGTATTTATCGAGTAGGGCCTTTAGCACGTCTCAATGTTTGCAGTCACATTGGTACACCTTTAGCCGATCGCGAATTGCAAGAGTTTAGAGACGCAGGCAAAGGAACAGTTAGCTCTTCATTTTTCTATCACTACGCTCGACTAATCGAAATTCTCGCATCAATTGAGCAGATTGAAATTTTGCTTAACGATCCAGATTTACTATCCAATCGACTCCGTGCCGATGCTGGTATTAATCAACTAGAAGCAGTAGGCGTCAGTGAAGCACCGCGCGGTACTTTGTTCCATCACTATCAAGTAGATGAAAACGGCTTAATCCAAAAAGTGAATTTGCTGATTGCCACTGGGCAAAACAACTTGGCAATGAATCGCACAGTCGCTCAAATTGCCCGGCACTTTATTCATGGTTCGGAAATTCCGGAAGGAATGTTAAATCGTGTAGAAGCTGGAATTCGAGCATTCGATCCTTGTCTGAGTTGTTCCACCCATGCAGTCGGGCAAATGCCTTTGCAGGTTCAATTAGTCAGAGCAGATGGCAGTGTTGTAAATGAAGTGTGGCGGGATTAAATTATGAACTGTAATATCCTAGTTATTGGTTATGGCAATGACTTACGTAATGATGATGCGATCGGACAAAGAGTAGCCGAGAAAATTGCCACTCAGCATTTAGCAAACGTGAAATCTATTGCTGTTCACCAACTGACTCCCGAACTCGCGCCAAATTTGGCAAATGTTGATTTGGCAATCTTTGTTGACGCTTGTTTTAATTCTGAAAACTCTAACGTGCAAGTAAAATCGCTCTTACCTGCCACCAATAGTTATATAGCAGGACATTTGAGCAATCCTCAAGCATTATTGGCTTTGACTAAAACTCTTTACAGTTATTATCCCCAAACTTGGTGGGTAATTGTTCCAGGAGAAAACTTTGAACTTGGCGATCACCTATCACCTGTTGCTCAACGCGGAGTAGCGATCGCCCTAGAAAAAATTACCAGTCTGATTAACCAAGCAAAAACTAACAGTATTGGTTGCAGGCACTCTTGAAATTCAACTCTTCTATTCCCTGTTCCCCGTTCCTTATTCCCTTCTATCCAAACCAATGAGAAGGTGCTAAACCAGAATCTTCTGTTTCAGGAATTTTTAAACTTAATTTTTGTTCTTGTTTATACATAATTTCCTCAATGCCCTGGTGAATAAAATCTTCAATGCAAGATCTATCCTTAAGAGAACAAGCTAGAGTTCGGAAATTAATAGATGATTGTTGACCTTCTTCTACAACTACATAACAATTTGATACTCTACTCAAAACGTGAGCTATTAATTCTTGACGTAGGTCTGGAATCGAAAACGCCTGCTGATAGGGATGATGAGGATAAGTTTCAAGAATATCCTCAATTATACTTGCTACTGTTGGCAGTGTGAGATTAAAAATGGTTTTAGTCATGATTTATGCACCCTTAGCTTCTTATTCCCTGTGTATAAAATAATTCAGTAGAGTTCAGACTACTGGAAGTAGAAAGGCTCTAGTTTTAGCTTAGAAAATAAATTTGAGGATGTTGTGAGGAACTTGCCTCAAGTTCAAAAGTAATCTTGGAACCGCCACAATACTTCACGAAAAAGCTCTTGCTAGCAAACAAAGAGTGAAAAATAATTACAATACTTATAATTTGATTGACTAACTACTGATATAGTCACAAATTCACTTCGTTTTCCAGAACCACTATTAGAAATAAGTTATGTATTAATCGATAAAATGCTTACAGATTGTCATTTTTGTGCCACCGTCAACCTAGTCAACCGATAAGATACAATATCCAAACGCATGAGATTAGAGTAAATAGAAATGGCTAATTCCCCTTTGGTATCTGTTCGCATTCCGCCTGAGATACTAGAGCGCATCGATCAACTGGCGCAGGAACTGTACCCATCTCGTCGAGCAGGAAAAAATCCGAATCGCTCTCAAGTAATTTTGGATGCGATCGCTCTATTCTTAGAGCAACATGAGTCTAGCTCTACAAGCACTCTAGATATTAATGAACAACTTGATGATCAACAAATCCAAAAAGCATTAGATGAACCCCTTGATGATGAGCCAATAAATATCGCACTCCAAAAGTACTCTAAATATATGGAACACCCTACACAATATCCTCAACCGATAGAACTTCCTACGCGAGAGTACATAGATTGGTGGTTCAATTATTTTTCATATATGAAAAAGCTCACTGATATGTGGTTCGGTGTTAAGTCATAGCAGGTAGACCAACGGCAAAAACAATTGATATTAACAAGAAAATTTAAGCAATAACTGGCTTAATATTTTTCAGTAATCAAGATAACTATTGTTGAGGGTGTGTTAGTCAATCTAACTCACCTTTTTATTTTGCCTATTTTAATTTTAAATTTTTGAAACTTGAATTTAATGTAATTAATTAAATTAGTATTTCTGATAATAATTACACTGTATGACAGTGTAAAACTCTTATATAGAGGGATATTCAACTGCTTTGCACTGTCATACACCTATTTTTGACTTCAAAAGTTATAAAGAATAAAAATTATAAATTATATACTGTGTAATGCCTGCTATCGATAGCAACTGAGAAAAAGGTAAAATCATTACCTTGTATTTTTAATAAATTAAAAAATGTAAATTTTACTTTTATCTTGTTTTACATATATTTTTGGATAAAAAACTTTTATATAATAAGACTTAGTTCCAAAAACTATTGGCTTTGGTATGTATATATCTAAAAACTAAAGTCAACAAATGTTGGAAAAATATTTTGTTATTTTGGGTGGGATCAAATATTAGCAAAGTAAAACAAAAGACTATAATTCATTAGTTCAGAATTATTTTCTAGTGAATTTTCGGTTTAGCACTATATTTTGCAACTGTTAAAAGACGCTCTTAAATGATTCGGTTGAGTGAACAAGAAATTAATCTATTCAATAATTTTCACATCCTCCTTTACGTCCAGCTTTTATTTATCCAAAGTCATTTATTAACTAAATTTGTGTAAATCGGCTGCCGCAGTGGGGATAAGTAAGTAGGATAAAAGGCTTTTCCATTTTGACTTGAAAAAGGCAGTCCCAATGAAGTCCCAATAATACAAGTTTCATCGCCAAGAATGTAAGTGGAATTTTTACTGTTAAGAGTTCTCGACTTTAAAGTCAGAGGGCAGAAAGCAAAAGGCAGAACGAATAAATAGGCACTGGGAACTAGGGCAAGGGGCATAGGAAAAATACAATCTCCAATGCCCACTCCCCAATCCCCTATCACCAATACCCTTGTTGTATACGCAGTTTATGACAGCTACTTATACCAATTTTGGATTCAAACCATTGATTAATAGGCTAGTTCAGAATTTTGAAACAAGACTC
Organism: Chlorogloeopsis sp. ULAP01; assembly: GCF_030381805.1. Classification (NCBI taxonomy): domain Bacteria; kingdom Bacillati; phylum Cyanobacteriota; class Cyanophyceae; order Nostocales; family Chlorogloeopsidaceae; genus Chlorogloeopsis; species Chlorogloeopsis sp. ULAP01. Next base: position 83,314 of record NZ_JAUDRH010000003.1, on the reverse strand, counting down.
CCTACGCCAATTTGGTATTAGTACTCAAAAAAGCAAAAAAGCGAGAATTTATATGACTACTAGCTTCAGTGTACAAACAAATAAATCAACTAAAAATGTAATCAAGATTCGTGGCAAACTTTCTGCACAATATGCTGAAATTTTGACTCCACAGGCGCTAGAGTTTATTGCCATGCTACAACGCCGCTTTGGTGCTGAACGAGAGCGTCTGCTGCAACTGCGAGAAACTATCCAGCAACAACTTGATGCAGGATGGCAACCCGACTTTCCCTCAGAAACGGAAGCGATACGCAATGATGACTGGAAAGTTGCTCCAATTCCCCCAGATTTGCAAGATCGTCGCGTTGAAATTACCGGGCCGTGCGATCGCAAAATGGTCATCAATGCCCTTAACTCTGGGGCGAATGTGTTTATGGCAGATTTTGAAGATGCCAACAGCCCCACTTGGGATAACATGGTATCCGGACAAATTAATCTGCGCGATGCTGTCAACCGCACGATTGAATTTAGCGATTCTACAACTGGCAAAACCTACAAACTTAATGAAAAAACAGCCGTTTTGATTGCTCGTCCTCGTGGTTGGCATCTCCTCGAAGAACATATTCTAGTGGACGAGCAGCCCATATCAGCCTCATTATTCGATTTTGGACTGTATTTCTTCCATAATGCCCACAAGCTCCTAAAACAAGGCTCTGGCCCCTATTTCTATTTGCCCAAATTGGAAAACAGGCATGAAGCCAAGTTGTGGAATGAGGTATTTGTTGCAGCTCAAGCAGCCTTTGGCTTAAAAGTTGGCACGATTAAGGTTACAGTCTTGCTCGAAACCATCCTTGCCGCTTTTGAGATGGATGAGATTCTCTGCGCCCTGCGCGATCACATTGTCGCTTTAAATTGTGGTCGCTGGGACTACATTTTTAGCTTCATTAAAAAATTCCGCGATCGCGCTGATTGCGTCTTACCCGATCGCCAGCAGGTAACCATGACGACTCATTTTCTGCGTTCCTACAGTCTGCTGACAATCAAGACTTGTCACCGCCGGGGTGCCTTGGCAATGGGAGGTATGGCGGCTCAAATCCCGATTAAAACAGATCCCGTTGCTAATGAAACAGCCCTTGCCAAAGTAAAAGCTGACAAAGAGCGGGAAGCCGGAGATGGGCATGATGGCACCTGGGTTGCACATCCTGCCCTCGTTCCCATAGCCCGCCAAGTGTTCGACAGCAAAATGCCCACTTCTAATCAGCTGTCTGTATTAAGAGACGACATCACCATCACCACAGCAGATTTGCTCAGTGTACCAACAGGAACCATCACCGAAGCCGGACTGCGCAATAACATTCGGGTTGGCATTTTGTACATGAGTGCTTGGCTGAGTGGTTCTGGTTGCGTCCCCTTGTATAACTTAATGGAAGATGCAGCTACAGCAGAAATATGTCGTGCTCAGATTTGGCAATGGCTCCATCATAACGCCACCTTAGAAGACGGTCGTAGCATCGATCGCCTCCTTTTCCAAGCTCTTCTCAACGAAGAAATTGCAGCATTACGCCAAGAAATTGCTGCTTACAGCCTTTGGCAAAAAACCTTTGACATAGCGATTGATTTGTTTACCAAGCTTGTGATTGCAGAAAACTTCGAGGAGTTCCTGACACTGCCAGCCTATCGATATCTTGTCAGTTTGTAAGATGATTTCTAGGCAAAAATTACACAATCATCACTACAGGAAAATTCCAATAAATACTTACAAAATCTGCAATCAGAGATTTTGCCACTTAATTTTTTCGCTTTCTCAATGAATTACAGGAGACTATTAGCATGAGTGAATGTACTTTTGAAACCCTAGTTCCAAGTGCTCCTAAAGGTCGCTTTCAGGGAATTCAACGCGCATATACTCCTGAAGATGTGCTCAAACTGCGTGGTTCAATGCAAATCCGCTATACCCTTGCCGAAATGGGTGCAAACAGACTTTGGGAACTACTGCACAACGAAGACTATATCAATGCCCTTGGTGCAGTCACAGGGAATCAAGCAATGCAGATGGTGCGTGCTGGCTTGAAGGCAATTTACCTGTCTGGTTGGCAAGTTGCAGCAGATGCTAACTTAGCAGTAACAATGTATCCCGATCAAAGTCTGTATCCATCTAATAGTGGGCCAGAATTATGCCGTCGCATTAACCGGACATTGCAACGAGCCGATCAAATTCAGCATTTGGAAGGAAAAAACAATATTTACTGGTTTGCTCCCATCGTTGCTGATGCCGAAGCTGGGTTTGGTGGCTCTTTAAATAGCTTTGAAATTATGAAAGCCTACATTGAGGCGGGTGCGGCTGCGGTGCATTACGAAGATCAATTGGCTTCAGAGAAGAAATGCGGCCATCTCGGTGGCAAAGTGCTAATTCCAACATCTGCCCACGTTCGCAATTTGAATGCAGCACGGCTAGCGGCTGATTTAATGGGCATACCAACGCTAATTGTTGCCCGTACTGATGCAGAGAGTGCCAAATTGATTACTAGCGATGTTGATGAGCGAGATTTACCGTTTATCACGGGAGAGAGGACTGCTGAAGGGTTTTATCGCTTAAAAGCGGGTACAGGGCTGGCAAATTGCATTGCCCGTGGGTTAGCCTATGCACCGTATGCAGACTTACTGTGGTGGGAAACTTCCAAACCAAATCTCAAAGAAGCTCGACTATTTGCAGAAGCAATTCATCGAGAGTTTCCGGATAAATTGCTAGCTTATAATTGCTCTCCTTCTTTTAACTGGAAGGCAAACCTGGATGATGCCACAATCGCCAATTTCCAGAAAGAATTGGGAGCGATGGGCTATAAATTCCAGTTCGTAACCTTGGCAGGATTCCACTGTTTGAATCATGGCATATTTGAGCTAGCTCGTAGCTATTACCAAACAGGGATGAGCGCTTATGCCCAATTGCAGGAAGCGGAATTTTTGAGTGAGTCCGATGGATATACAGCAGTGCGCCATCAACGAGAAGTTGGCACGGGATATTTTGATGCCGTTGCAGTTGCAATTTCTGGCGGAAAATCATCGACAACAGCGCTAGCCGCCTCTACCGAAACGCAGCAATTTCACTCTCCGACAGAATATAAAGCTACTCATTTGAGCATTGACTATAAAAATCAGCAAGGTACTTTTCACGCCGAGTTTGACAATGCTGTTTACAAAGATGGGAGACAAGCATTAGAGGAGTTTGCCAAAGAAGCTTACTACGCCCGTATGAAGGAGGCTTACAAAGAAATCGAAGAATTTACCCGCATGGATGATGAATAGGGGATAGGGGCTAGGGGCTAGGAAATAGACGCGGGGACACGGAGACAACGAGAAAGGGAGTTGAGGGAGGTGATGGAGATGAGGGAGTGATGGAAGTAAATTCTTCCCCATCTTCCCTATCTTCCCCATCTCCCCTCTGCCTCCTCCAAAGAATTGTCACCTTTTTGCAATTAAAAATTAGAAGTGAGTAAAAATATTTATGCGTAACGTGTACATTGTTTCAGCACTACGAACACCTCTCGGTCGATTTGGAAGTGTGTTGGCAGATTTTTCACCGACTGATTTAGGTGCTCACGTGATGCGATCTGCTTTAGAACGGGCAGGCATCACAGGAGAGGCATTAGACCTGTATATTATGGGCAATGTACTCAGAGCTGGACACGGACAGTTACTACCCCGCCAAGCAGCATTCAAAGCTGGTATTCCGGAGACGGTAAATGGATACTCTGTTGATATGGTCTGTTCGTCAGGAATGATGAGTGTAATTAATGCTACTCTAGCAATTCGGGCTGGAGAAGCAGACATCGTTCTGGCTGGGGGAATGGAGTCGATGTCCCAAACAGGCTTTTTCCTCTCTCACAGAGCTAGGTGGGGTTACAAATTTCTTCTGGGTGCGCCAGAGCAGTTAACGGATTTATTACTCCGAGATGGGTTGATGGATGCAACCAGAGGAGAAGGCATGGGAGAGCAAACGGAGCGGATCGCAGAATACTATGGATTTAGCCGCAAAGATTTAGATGAAATCGCTGTTGATTCCCACTGGCGGGCAGCCGCCGCAACGCAGCGAGGCTGTTTCAAAAATGAGATTGCCTCGATTGAAGTTACTACCAAAAAAGGCACACAAATAATAGATACTGATGAGGGAATTCGTCCGGATACATCACTGGAAACTCTGACAAAACTGCGCCCGGCTTTTAATAAGAATGGTGTTCTGACTGCGGGAAATAGTAGTCAGATCAGTGATGGGGCAGCAGCCTTGATTTTAGCCAGCCAAGTAGCAGTGGATAGGTATGGATTGAAGCCCATTGCTAAGGTACTTGGGGGAAGTTGGGAAGGCGGCGAGAGTTGGCGTTTTGTAGAAATGCCAGTTGGGGCAGCCAAGAAGTTATTGGATAAACTCAACCGGAAAATCTCAGATTTTGACTTGTTCGAGAATAACGAAGCTTTCGCGCTCAACTCTTTGCTTTTTCACCGGATGCTAGGAGTGCCTATTGATAAGTTGAATGTTAATGGCGGGGCGATCGCCCTCGGACATCCGATTGGTGCTTCTGGAGCCAGAATTATCGTCACGCTGATTAATGCCTTACAGGAGCGGCAGCAAAGTCTCGGCATGGCGGCACTTTGCCACGGTACTGGCGGTGGTACAGCGATCGCTATCGAACAAATATAAAGAATACAAAGGAGAATTGGTAATGGTATCTTTAGGATTGGAAGATAAAGTCATTGTTGTTACAGGCGGCGATCGAGGAATTGGCGCTGCAATGGTGGCCTTATTTCAAGAATTAGGAGCAAAGGTTGCTTATACCGACATCAAAATCAGCGAAGGCAAAAGTGGAGCTTTGGCGATCGAGGCAGATGTAACTAGCTTGGCATCTATGGAAGCTGCTGCTGCCAAAATAGAAGAGAAGTTGGGGCCTGTTTATGGAGTAGTTGCTAATGCTGGGATTACCCGCGATAACTTTTTTACTAAATTGACACCGGAAGACTGGGATGCAGTCATTAACGTCAACTTAAAAGGTGTGAATCACACCATTCAACCTTTTATTTCTGGGATGTATGAACGAGGAGAAGGTTCAGTCGTCTGTATCAGTTCAATTTCCGGAGAACGGGGTAATGTCGGACAAGTAAACTATGCTGCCACCAAAGCTGCTGTAATTGGTCTAGTGAAATCTCTTGCGAGAGAAACTGCTCGTTATGGCGTGCGGGTAAATGCTGTAGCGCCGGGCTTCATCGATACAGAAATGACTAGGGCAATCCCAGATAAAGTTAAAGAAAAAATCACCGCAGAGATTCCTTTCCGTCGCTTTGGTAAGCCAGAAGAAATTGCCTGGGCAGTAGCATTTCTTCTTTCACCCGTTGCCAGTAGCTATGTCACAGGTGAAGTGTTGCGAGTCAATGGTGCGCATCACACTTAGTATCCCTTAAAACTTAGCTTTCAAGATGCGTGTCAGTTGTTCGTTAACTTCTGCCGTCCTACACTAGTGCAAAGGCAGGCAACCATTTTGAGATTTTCCAGATTTTAAAAAATGATTAAGGGCAGATGTATTCACGAAAACCCAAGACACCAAGGTGATTTCCAATTCCATTTTCTAAAATCCAAAATCCAAAATGGAATTAGCTAGTGTATTGTTGGGGGATTGTTTTCCCCAATTCCCCTTAAGAAAAATAGTCTGATCAAATTTTCAATCAAGGAATGACAAATGCAAAAAGAAACAAATTCCTGGAGTGGAATGGCAGATCAAGTTATGAAAACTTGGACTGATGTAGGCACTCAAGCTTGGAAAAGCTGGTTTGATATGCTGGCATCAGCAGCTCGCAATCCGATCGCAGATACCAAACCAGGAGTAGAGTCTATTAATCAGCGATTTGTAGAAAATCAAGAACTGCTGCTCCGCTTACTCAAACTTTCATTTAATACCTGGCAAGATCTCTTTCCCAAAGTTGAATCTGGAGAAGATTGGCAACATTCCCTCAAAAACTACACAGAACAACTGCGCGCTCAAGTTGAGGATTTTTCTCAAGGAACCCTTAAAGTCAATCAAAATGCAGCTGAGTTATGGCAGCTCTATCTTAAAGAAACGCAAAAGTTTAGCCAACTTTGGGCGAATGCCCTGGGGGCGACTGTTGATCCGCTAAGTCAGGCAACAGTTAGCGGCACCAGCCAACCCTGGATTGAGTTAAATAATCTCTACTGGAATCTGCTATACGAGCAAAGCTTTGGCAGTTTGATGCAAATTCCCTTGTTGGGGCCTAGCCGTGAAATTAACGGCAAATTACTGCGAGCTTTTGACGGTTGGACGACACTATATCGAGCAAGTGTTGATTATCAAATTTTGTTAGCCGAGATCCAGGCACAATCCTTTGAAGAGCTGATGCGAGAGTTGATCTCCCTCGCAGAAAAGGGCGAAAAAGTTAAAGACTGGCGGCAATTTCAGGAACTTTGGGGCAGGATTGCTGATGATGTGTTTGAGAAGGCATTTTGCTTAGAAGACAATCTCAAGGTTCGAGGTAGATTCTTGAATGCTCTCAATAACTACCGACTCGATCAGCAAGAGCTAACGGAGGTATGGATGAAAATGATGAATCTGCCCCTACGCAGTGAAGTGGACGAGGTTCATAAAAGCATCTACGAACTGCGCAAAGAGGTTAAGAACCTGAAAAAAGCCTTAGCTAAATACGAAGCTCAAGCGCAAACAACTCCGCCAAAACATGAAGAACAGTAGTTAGTAACGGCTACTGCCCTCTGCCTTATTTTCAAGACAGACAATCATGTAATAAATCACACAATTAGGGAATGAAAATCTCTTTTCTCTAGCCCCTATTTTCAAGACAGATTCAACATTTGCAAGGAGTACACAGAAAGCCATGCTGCCATTTTTGATGCAAATGCGTCTTGATGATGCAACAGAAGAGTATACCGAACTCACCAAAAAGGTAATTAAAGGTATTGAAAATTTGAGCCGCCTGCGAGAAGAAGATATTGAAATTGGAGTTACCCCCAAGGAAGTAGTTTATCGCGAGGACAAATTAGTTCTGTACCACTTTCAACCAATGGTAGAGGAGCGATTGAACATTCCTGTTCTCATTGTCTATGCCTTGGTTAACCGTCCTTTTATGGTTGATTTACAAGAAGACCGATCGCTTGTTGCTAACTTACTCAAGTTAGGTTTGGATATCTACTTAATTGATTGGGGTTATCCTACTAGAGCCGATCGCTGGCTAACTTTAGATGACTACATTAACGGCTATATAAATAACTGTGTTGATTTCATTAGGACAAAGCATAGTTTAGACAAGATTAATCTACTAGGAATTTGTCAGGGCGGAACATTCAGCCTCTGCTACAGTTCCATTTATCCAGAAAAGGTCAAAAACCTAATTGTGATGGTTGCTCCGGTGGATTTTCAAATCTCAGATGCGCTCTTGTATATGCGCGGTGGCTGCACTCTGGGAGCGGAAGCTTTAGACATCGACCGAATGGTAGATTCTTTAGGCAATATTCCCGGCGATTTTCTCAATTTTGAATTTTTGATGTTGAAACCTCGGCAGTTGGGAATTCAAAAATATCTAGACTTTCCAGAGATCATGCACAGCGAAGACAAGCTGCTGAATTTTCTACGTATGGAAAAATGGATCTTTGACAGCCCAGATCAGGCAGGGGAAGCCTACCGACAGTTCCTCAAGGATTTCTATCAGGCAAATAAGCTCATTAAAGGTGAGCTGATGATTGGAGACAAGCGAGTCAGTTTAAGTAATATTTCCATGCCTGTACTGAATCTATATGCTGAAAAGGATCACTTAGTACCACCTACATCTTCTATTGCCTTAGAGAGGTATGTTGGTACAGAAGATTACACTGTCAGGTCTTTCCCTGTTGGACATATCGGTATGTATGTCAGTGGTAAAGTGCAACGGGATTTACCACCAGCGATCGCCGATTGGTTGAAGACACGCGCCGATTAAGTCAGAGGGGAGATGGGGAAGAATTTACTTCCATCACTCCCTCATCTGCATCACCTCCCTCAGCTCCCTTTCTCGTTGTCTCCCTTCGGGTACTCTAACGAGAACCCGCTTCGTGTGTACGCAGTCGCCTGCGGAGGAGGACAGTCCGTTGGAAACCCTACCAACAGCGCTGTCTCTCCTTGTCCCCTTCCGTATCCCCGTGTCCCTAGCCCCTATCCCCTATTTAGGGGTATTTTTTTCTAGACATTCATCAACCTATCCCTCTAGTGGGAGGTTTGGGAAAAAAGTAGCAGTTACTTTGCTAAGAAGGCTGTAAAACCTCTAAGTTAACTGCTCTGTTGCAGGTAACGCTCTAATGGATAAAAACTCGAATTCAGATTGAGAGTAAATATGACGCACGAACTCAAGCCAATCGATCAGCAAGTGGTTGCAGTCGTTGGGTCTTCCAGTGGCATTGGGCGCGAGGCAGCACTTCAGTTTGCAAGGCAAGGGGCAAAGGTGCTTGTCTCTGCTCGTAGTGAACCGGGGCTGACGTCCTTAGTCGATGAAATTAAACGCTTTGGTGGTGTAGCAACTGCTGTAGTTGCTGATGTGACAGTATTCGATCAAGTTAAAGCGATCGCAGACAAAGCAGTGGAAGAGTATGGACAACTTGATACGTGGGTACATACTCCTGCTGTCGGTCTTTTTGCCACTGTCGATAATATCAATCCAGAAGAATTTCAGCGTGTTATCGATATTAATCTACTTGGGCAAGTCTACGGTGCAATGGCAGCTTTACCTCATCTCAAGCGTGAGGGGCGAGGGGCGCTGATCCACATTTCCTCAATGTTGGGTAGGCGATCGCTTCCACTTCAAAGTCCCTACTGCACTGCCAAGCACGCTCTAGAGGGTTTTCTTGAATCCCTGCGTGTAGAACTGCAACATGAAAAAATACCCATCAGTGTTACAAATGTGATGCCTGCGTCGATTAATACACCCTTTTACAACAATGCTCTCACAAAGCTAGGTGTAAAGCCGTCAGCGCCACCGCCCTACTACCAACCCCGTTTAGTAGCTGATGCCATTCTCTATGTTGCTTCTCACCCCACCCGTGACTTTATTGTTGGGGATGCAGCTAGGGCAATAGATTTGCTCCAACGGATTTCGCCATCACTCCTAGATTACTTATTGCTGCTCGTTAGCTTCCAGCTCCAGCGTACCAATGAGCCAAAGTCCAAAGATGCCCCACATAATCTTTATGAATCAATCCCCGCCCACGACAAAGTTCAAGGAGACTTTAGCAAGCTAGTCATACCAAGCTTTTTTGATTGGTTAGATATGCATCCGCTCATCAAATGGAGTGCGATCGCAAGCTCAGTAGGATTAACTTTACTGGCTTTACAAAACTTGTCTTTTGGAGTTACATAGAAAGTGCAATCACGCGATCGGTTGAGTTAATGTGATCGGCAGCCCAAGGATTCCCAAACGAATAGTGAATTTTAAGCGACTTTTTATACTGCGAGATATCAAGTTAACGCAAATTGGATCTTTTCCTACTGCCTCCTGCCCCACCGAACTTCTGAGCCTTGCTCCGCGAGGAGCTAACGCTAATGGCGGTAGCAAAGCGGCTTCTATTAAGTAGCCGCCGCACCCTGCGGGAAGCCGCAGAAGCGTCTACAGAGTTCTCTCTGCCTTCTGCCTTTCAAGACCGATGTGAATATGCAAACTTCGTAACACAAGTATTATATGCACTTTATCAATGCGAGTGGAGCAAAGTGTGAAAACAACTGTTGAAGAGGGGCGACTCAATTTAGGTGGTTTAACTATCCACTACCTTACAGCAGGCAATAGTAATGATGACGAGCCACCTCTACTACTACTGCATGGAGATGGTGAAAGCGCCCTTGATTGGGCTTGGGTAATTCCCATACTGGCGGCTACCCATCGTGTTTATGCACCAGACTTTCCAGGTGCTGGTGATAGTTCTAAACCCGATGTTGTCTACTCACCTGAGTTCTATACGCAGTTTGTAGCTGATTTTCTCGATACACTTGGGCTGAGGCGGGTGGTGGTAGTTGGCAATTCTTTGGGTGGACAGGTTGCCCTACGCTTTGCACTGTCATATCCTGAAGCAGTGGCGGCGCTAGTTTTGGTAAGTAGTTCCGGATTAGGTGAGTTGGTTAATCCGTTTCTGTCCCAGTTAACCCTACTTTGGTACGGAGAAGCTGCCATTGCTTGGAGCAAAACGCCTTTAGGCGCGAAGCAACGGGCTTGGTCGCGAGCAGCGCTGCTTTTCGCTGATCTTAAAAGGATTCCTGCTGAATGGCTGACAGAGCAGGAACGGATGGCACTGATGCCAGGCTTTCTTGAGGCTAACCTATCCTCGCTACGTACCCAGCTAAATTTATTTGGACAGTATAAGATTTTGCTCGACTTTCTACCACAGTTGCAGATGCCGACTCTTGTCATTTGGGGTACTCGTGACCAGATTTTACCAAAAGCACAAGCAGAAAATGCCATCAAACGACTACAAAAAGGACAACTCGTTTTAATACCTGACTGTGGTCATTTACCCCAAATCGAACTTCCCGGACTCTTTGCCTCCGCGTTGCTAGAGTTTCTTGACAAAATTACTTGTTGAAGGGTGATCTGCGATATTGATTTTGAAAAGTCGCAGGTATTTAGATCCCCGACTTTTTGAACAAGTCGGGGATCTATGACTTCTCATAACTTACATGGCGAACTAGTAGGTCAAACACATCAAAATTATAAGAACTGAATTTTTGGCTCAGACCAAAATCAAGTAGGAAACCTTATTTAGTACTTATCAAATTCTTATTTCTTTGTTGTATTGTTAATCCCGCTAATCAGGAAAAATCAATAAGCTAATTGTTTCTGTGCATCTCACCTTCGGTGGAATGTAGCAGTGTGGAATGCAGACATCTTAAATTATGCCCACCCCAACTCCCAAGAAAATTCTCCGCTTCCTCTGCTGTTTTCGATATTTACTAGTATTTTAGCTCTACGTAACTGGCAAATAAGTTAGAAGTTCAGAACCTGTGTCTTTTTCAATATAGATGAGACGAGATTTACCACTCTGCTTCACAAAAATTTAAAAGATATAAGTATCCTGTCCCATATTTAATTGCCATGACGATCGCACGTATATTCAAGCGTCAAGGCTGGAAAAGAAGCAATCGGCTACGTCAATTTGTTATGTATGGCATAATGATACTCATTGTGCTAATGAGTCCCGCCATTGATAAATCAATCGTCTTGGGACAATTGCCATCCTTAACAACTCCCAGTAATACACAACCACCTCCTGTTGGCGTGGAACGACGAGGCACTTTAGAATCTACTTGGGTACACCTTGATGGCAAAGAACTGTTCCGAATTGCATCTCCAGCTGTACTCAACCGCAGCGAACCCAATAACCAGATACCAGTTGAAGTTCGCGCCAAACAAATAGAAGCGAATCTTGCGTTAGTTGTTGCCAGTGGTGGTTTATCGGACGAGGATATACTAGACCCCAAAACATTGCAGGTTTTAATTGAAACTGTGAATGAGCAGCCTGTTTTATTTGTTAAAGATGAAACTCTGGCTGAAGCGAAGGTTTTGCTAACAGTGACGGATACAGATGCCCAATATGCTTTGGTTAGCAAAGACCGATTAGCAGCAAAATGGAAAAAGATTTTGGAGCAAGAACTTCGACAGGCACTCGAACTGCGCCAACCCGAAGCCTTACGACGACAAATTTCCACTGTAGTTAAAGCCCTGGTTACAACTGCGATATTGACTTTGATATTAGGAATAACCTGGGCGTTTTTTGGACGAAGCAAACAACAGCTTGAGCAACGGCAAGCAGCAGAATCTGCATTGATACACACCCCAGAACTTGCAACTGTGGAGCCATTGGATGTAGAGTCGGGGCTACAGCTGTTTGAAAGACTCCACTATCATTTTGGGCTACAAGAAAGATCTCAGATTGTCCGCTTTGTACGATGGTTGTTGTTTTGGGCAATAGCCTTTGTTTGGATGATTGGAATTGCCTACAGTCTCAATGCTTTTCCCCAAACGCGTCATTTTGCCCAGAAGGTCGTTGTCATTCCAATTGTAATTTTGATTGCCTGGTTTTTGATGGGGCTAATTAATCGCTTAACCGATTTTGGCATTGATCGCTTTATCTGGCGTTGGGAGCAAGAGCAGTTATTGACTGGAGCGAATCTCCAACGGATTGCCACGATCGCTAACGCGCTGAAAGGATTAAAAAAGGTTTTGATTTATACACTTGGCATCTTCTGGGTTCTTCAGTGGCTTGATTTAGTACCAGTATCTATCTTGGCATTAGGAGCATTATTTGCTCTAACTGTTTCGTTTGTAGCACAAAGCCTGCTCAAAGATTTGGTGAATGGGTTTTTGATTTTACTAGAAGACCAGTTTCGGATTGGTGATTACATCAGAGTTGGTGAGGTTTCTGGCAAGGTAGAAAACTTGAACTTGCGGGTTACCCAAATCCGTAGCGATGCAGGCAATTTAATTACCTTGCCTAATAGTCTGATTGCTCAGGTGGAAAATATGTCACGGATTTGGGCAAGAGCAGATTTTCGGATTGAAGTTGCTTACAATACCAATGTTGACCGTGCCTTGGCAGTGGTTCGAGAAACTGTTGATCAACTAGCACAAGATCCACAGTGGCAATCTATGATCCTGGATACTCACGAACTGTTTGGAGTGGATCAAATTTCCCACACCGGAATCACGATCCGGATCTGGATTAAAACAGCTCCACTCAAACAATGGAGAGTTGCACAGGAATTACGTCGTCGGCTCAAAATAGCCTTTGATCGCCACAATATTCAAATTGGCATCCCTGTGCAAGTTATTCTGGAAAACGGTTTTGGCAAGCCCAGTACTATTGAAGATTCACGAGCAATTGATTAATCTTTCCAAAATTGGTATTACGTAGGTTGGGAAACAAGAATAGGTTTTTCTTCCAAAAGTTCTAAAAATTCATCCGTTTGAGCTTTTCCATGCTCTATAAGTTTTGTAATGAACTCATAAGAGCGGTCTAGCTTGGATGCATAGTCAATGGTGTTAGCAAATTTGTTATCCATACTAATCCAACGGATATAAATTGTTTTCAGGTCTGCATATTCGGGATTTATATATCCTTTTTCAATCAATGCATTGATGGTGTTTACAAACTTAACTTCTTGAAACAGCGAGAGGTTACCTGTCAATTCATTACGACGGTTAATTATGGCTTGGGCTGTTGCTGGTTCTTCATCACAGGTTTTTGGGTTAATCTGAATTATCCAAATCTCATCAGGTCGCTTTTCAATTCTGGTTTGTTTAACAAAGGCACTAATGGGCGGATTCTGCGAAAATAAGCCATCCCAATAAACTCCATCGCCAATTTTGATGGCTTGGAAGATAGTAGGAATACCCGCAGAAGCCATGATTGCTTCTACTGTAATTTCTCCTTTGTAGGAGTCGAAGGCTTTGAATTCTCCAGAGATAACCTCAACTGCCCCTAGCAATAACCGAGGGCTTAAAGGGAAAACCAGTTGCTCAAACTCTTTAAAGTTAATGTGGTTTTCCAAGATTATTCTTAAATCTAGATATTCTTTGCGAGGAGAAAGCGCTTCCAAGCAGCTAATAAACCATTGTGTTGAATAAGGATCAGTCGCGATCGCAGGCATAACGCCTTTGTTTTGTAAGCGAGCTGTCCAAACAGTCAGAAAGTTAAGATATTGCTCCCAGGGAAGTATGGCTGAATTATCCTCCCAAAATTTGACTAGCCAGTGGTAAGGTTCTTCGGTAGCTCCTTGGGCTTTTTTTAACAAGCCATACCAAACAGCAGTGGCACAAATTGCACCACCAGAGGTGCCGCTTAATCCGACAATGTTGTAACGCTCATGTATACCTCTCTCCAGGAGCCTTTTAAGAACTCCAGCAGTGAAAGCAGTATGGCTACCGCCTCCTTGGCAAGCGATCGCTATCTTTTTCCGTTCGTCCATAGTTATTAATTCACAGGATTTAATTTTGTTTCTAAAATCAGGCAGAAATTACGCAGAAGCGATCGCCAAAATATCAGCCACCAGTTACTCCAAAGTACCAAACCCCAGCGTTCTGGATAGCTGTTTAATAAGGGGAAAACCTTCTCCACAGATAATCCTAATGCTGCTACATCCCGTTCATCTTCGACAAACCACTTCATTGGCGCTCCAACATTAGCGGCTTTATACGCGTTCAGTTGTTTAAAAACTATTCCCCCAACATCCAAAGCCAACTTGGCATCCGCAAACTTTTCTCGCAGGCGCTCAACTAACTGCTTGACCTCTGACTTTTCAAAATAATAAAACAATCCCTCAGCAATAAACAAGATATTCTCAGGCTCAATCGCTGGAATTTCATTCATCCAAGTCTGATCTAGGACTGAAGTTGCTAAAAATCGATGCTCACTTGTTTGGCTATCAATACTCAAGCGAATGTCAATAACTTCTGGTAAATCTAGCTCAATCCACTGGGTTTTTCCTGCTCCCACACGATAATAACGAGAAGATAAACCTGCTCCCAATTCTATAACGAGGGAATTTGGATGAATTGCAATGTGTTGTGCCGCAATATTATCTAATAGCTTTGTCCGCACACTAATGCAGACTTGGTATCTCCAGTCATACCAAGTTTCTAATTCAGCATCCCACAACAGAGATTGAAACCAATCCCACGCTTGAGGATCTCGAAATAAGGCATCCGCACGGACGTGTTCCTCAGCTCTTGCTCGCAGGGGAATTAGCAATGTGCGCGGCACTCCAGTCAGTAGATTGCTGCTTGCCATTTGTTAATTTCAGATTACAGACTTCAGAAGCGATCGCTCCTCTCCTGAAGCCTGTTGTTAAAGCTTACCAACTAGCTGTTGTTGTGCTTGGTGTCTCCTGTGCAGTCTTCTGTGTCATTTGGAAATAGCTATCCCAAAATTGCTTTTGAGTTTCTATTGCCAACTGCATTGCCACCTGTTGGCTATGGAGGGCAACATTCACACACTCTCGTTGAAAATTGAGAGTTTTCTGGAAAGTATCAGATAAATTTACCTGAATCATTCCAGTGGGAAGGTTGTCAATCCAAGTTTCAACCAGCTTTTTCTGTGATTCGCTCAACTGTTTTTGTGACTCATCCCAGACTTCAGCGAGCTTTTTTTGCGACTCACTAAACTGTCTCCGGGAATCTGTAAAAAAATTAGTATTAGTAGTAGTTGTCATTAGAACTTTTACCGCTAGATTCCCCACCATATATATATGTTAGGTGAAGAGGAAGTGGGGCGGAGATTATAACCACTTCCTAGTGAATCGAGGCTTATTGTCGTCCCTTATTGTAATCTGGGGATCGATATCTAATCACACTTCTGTCATCAAAATATTACCTAACTATTCAACCTTTTGCTAAAAATTTTTCTACAACAATGTTAAGTAGGCAATATTATCAAATCACTATTATTTACTATAATCAGCACTAGTAATGTAATTTTTTTTACTATCGTATTTTAAAACAAAACTGACAAAAGAAGTAAATATTCTATATCTCAGATTTATAAAATAAGTATTAAATTGAATCACTATGTAAATTTGATACAATAAAAGTAAATTTTCTGAATCTATTTTGTCCTTATAGTTTAAACAAAACTTAAATTTATTTTTACTGGGAATTAACAGTGTTATATATATTTTTACTAATATATTTAGTTTGAATAATTAAAACTTTTAATGAGGAATACTAATGAATTATATACAGAAAACCAAATATTCTGATTAATGAATATTCATTGGGTTGAGAATGATACTAAATTGGCACGCGGGAGTCTTGTTTCAAAGTTCTGGACTAGCCTATGAATAAAATGTTTTTAATCCAAAATCCACGCATTGGTATGAAAGCCTATATAGTTAAAGTACAGATCCCCGACTTATCTTAAGAAGTCAAGGATCTGAGCAAGGCATATGTGATGTTGAATTTGGTTATTCTGCTTAATTAAACTGTGAAATTGATATCTATTGTCCAGACTTTTGCATTAGTTTAAAATAGTTATCCCAAAATTGCTTTTGAGTTTCTATTCCTAATCTAGCTGTTGTTTCTTGAGCTTTTAACGTTGTGTTTATTAGTTCTTTTTGAAAATTTAGATTTTTCTGCACAGTTTCAACAATTTTTTCCTGAATTATTCCATCAGTGGAAAGACTATTTACCCAGGTGTAAGCAAGCTTTTTCTGTGACTCGCTCAACTGCTTTTGGAATTCATTCCAGATGTCAGTAAGCTTTTTCTGAGACTCACTAAACTGTCTTTGAGATTCTTGGTAAATTTCAGCTTTGAGTGGTTTATAGATCAACTCATACCAGTATTGACCTGCCTGCGAATCAAAGTCTTTCTGTGGGCAACGCATAAATAAATGCAAGGACTTAGCAGATTTACCTGGTAATAATTGCCAGGTAAATCGCTTGTCATTCACATCATGAGAATACCCAATTGAGTCCACATGGACATCTGTTGCAAATCCGTAGCCAGCATAAGGCTCAAAAGAGGAACCCACCGCAAACCAATCAGGTACGTTGGGATTCTGATAGATTTGTGGCTCTTGGCTCATGTCCATGTAGGCGTAGTAGCGAGCCGCAAAGTCGAGGTTGATCGCCTCTGTAGCAGCATCAGTTCCGCTCTGCCCTTTGGACTTTCCTTTAACGAAGAGTTCCTCTATCACGTAATCTGCACCAGCATACAGACTAAGTACGCGATACAGTTCACATGATAAATGACGTTCCTTGCCCGTACGCGGATCTATATCGCTATAATCGAATGGTTCTGAGGCAATTGTAATGCTTGCTCGCACCGGGCCGCAGGAATGAGATACAAGCCGATAGGAGCGATCGTACACACTAACTGAATAGTGAGGCGGGGTTGAATCACAAAGCCCTGTTAACTGAAGTTCATCTATCTGCATACAGCGCTTTTCTGGATCTTGGTTTATCCACTCACCCATTGCTGCTTGGAACTGATCGAGAATCTCCTGATGCTCAAGCTGCACACTAGTTGCTGAACCAGCAAACCAATTGCGCCCGTCATTTTCTGGTGCCGGAACTAGATTAAACCAGATGATCAGGCGGCTATTCATTAATCTGACTCCACGCTCCCGTCCATCGGAACCGTAAACTATCTCTAAAGATGGTTCGCTGGATTCTTGGGATATAGGCTTGCCACGCTCTACTTTAATAACAGCTGAGGTAATTGAGTAATCTTCCGCTCCAGGTGAAATAGGCTCAGGCAGCGAAAAAACTAGGGTATCGCGAGATGAATCTTCTGGATCAACTCGATCAATCTGCGCCAACAAAGGCGTAGCTGAGGAATCCTTCACATGGTTTAGTATTAGTTCTTCAGGTGGAATCTGGAACTGCTGATAGATCGGCTGCCAAGATATTGTGACATGACCACTTCGCCAGTAATTTGAAGGGTTGAAAATAGCTAGTAAGTTAGAGGATAGCATGAGACATCTCCAGAAATCCTCAAAGGTTGGCTATGACTAGGCTTAGGAAGATTTATTAGATTACTAATTTTTCTCAGAGGAACAGCACTTTTCCCATTAGAAGAGGAAGCAGAAACTAGAAACCCCTCCTTAGTAATAGGGGAAGGGGTTGTAGAATGAGAGTGGTAGTAGCATCCCACTTCAAGTCGTTAAATTGCATCGCATGGCAGTAGTTCCTACTTTTCATGTAACTGTCTGCATATTAGAAGCCATTATCAATACTCTAACTTGATCAGAGTTGCTATGCTTAAGTGTCTACAATCCAGTTATTAAGTCAATGGTTAATAGCTCCTAATTTAGTGATCCCCCAGAGCTATTTTCTCTGTCTTAGGGATGAATGCCACAAAGCGATCGCTCCCCGATTTAGTTACTGCTTAACTGATCAACCATTTTCATGATGGCAGAAGCCTGAACACTATTCTTGAAAGCATAATCGCCGTTAGTGTAGCCCCACCAGTCCCAGCAACCTTTCGGATTCTTGAGTCTAATGCGGTGAGCTTGAGGATAAAGCACAACTATGTTGTTGCTATCAGCCCACTGATTATAACCAGTGTGAGCATAATATTCATCACCAATATCTTCATAAGACTGCTCACAGCCATGCAGGGCAATATGTAATCTGCAAGCCTCACCATCAGCGCAAGCTTGAGGAATGTAGATATAACCTTTTTGTGCCATGCCGTGGGCGCGTGGATTGCGGACAAACTTATCTTGCTTAAACTCAATCAACTGCCCGCTAAGAGTCTTTGTCGGTGGGTTTAACTTGCCGAGCAAGTGTTTGAGGATTTCTCCAGCTTGATCGTAGTCACAATCGTTGATAAACGGCGACTGACTGAGACTACACTGTTTTCCCCAATCGGGAGTAATAAAGCCATGTCCAGCCGGAATATTCTTGATGTATTTAATATGATTATTGCCAACACCTAGTGCTCTATAAAATTTCTGAGTAGCATCCATCACTGAGGTGTAGACAATGGAATCCTTCGTACCACTGAAAAGATAGACGTTGTCATCCCTCAAGTTAGAGATGGGATCAGTTTTACCCTCATTAGAGAATTCCCGTGCTATAGCAGCCAGTTCTTTCCCATTCGGCGGCTTGAGTGGGTTGGCGGCTATTGGGATCGGTTTCATACAGGTAGTTAGAGCCTTTGTTAAGGTGTCTTGAGCGCAGTAGAATGGCCCACCAGCAACCACACCAGCCCCTTGGATGCGGTTTGAGAAAGCTGTATGCATCTGTACTGCCATATATGCACCCGACGACAAACCAGAAACGGTGATATTGTTTCTATCTATGTTGAGCGATCGCAATTCTTGGGCGCTGACAGGCTGCACAAATACCAATGTCAAACCGAGCATAGCCGTTAAGATAACGAACACAAGCACACCCAATACAGCTTTCAGGCGTTGTAGAAAAGTTGTTACTACTTCATTAACCATTGTTTATACTTACTAGTTAGCAACAAACAAAGATGAACCTACTAAGCTTGATTTCTAGATTATTTGCTTTATTTCCTTAAATTCTGGAATTATTCAGCCAGTTACACTCATCAAGAAGTGAATTTGATTTTCGTTCAGTGCCTCGCTGTCTAGTTGTACAACTTAATCAAAAGCAAACCTTTTATTTACCTAGTTTTAATTTTGGCACCTGAAATTAGTTAGCAATCAGTTTTAGTATTCAAATCAATACAGGTTTGTGTTCTAATCTCTGAAATAACCACATCTCATACTGTATATTATATTTAGTGTGCGCATTCCCAAACTTATAATTATTTTCAAATCTATTCCAGTTTACTCTTAATCATTTAATTATCGGAAATAAGAGGTCAATACTCACTGAAATTCTCTAGTTTTAAAGCCATGAGCAAAATATTAAAATATTTAATATTCCTAACCCAGGCTGAGTTAAAAATATTGAGTATATATTCCTCCTTAGGATAGAGGATAAAATTAATATAGTGATTCAAGATAATTCTTGAGATAGATAACTTGAAACTAAGCTGAAATAAACGCTTAAATGCCTGTTATAACTGTATACGTCAATACATACTTAGCTAGAAATATCTATCTGCCGTATTTACGGAACTTGTTCCATATCAATTTTCATCCTACCCTTTACCTTTTTACTTACACAAAAAGCCTTCACGAGTTATTAGTTACCACACTCGTGCTCAAGATATTTTTACACAGTTCTCTATTATCAAACTATATGAGTTGAAATGAGTCAGTTTTAGATGGAGTATGTGGCTATTGAGGAAGTTTGTTTGCTCTTAATTAAAAAGCCCCCAATAAACTTACTTAGGGGCTTATTAGTGTTTAGAGATTGCTTAATCGGTAGCAAATTCAAACTTTTGTTTCTACTTGGCAAGCACACTCTATCAATTGAATGAAATCTACTAAGTTTTTTCGTTTAATAGTTGTACCAGTTGCGCAAAATATTGAAATACCCTTGCAAAAATTGCTTCTGGGTATCTATATACATACGGCTTAATTGAGCCTGTACTTCCAAAGAATTACTCAGTAAAGATTCTTGAAAACTCAAAGCTTTATTCAAATTATCACGATAACTTGACATACTAAAGTTTTGTGTTCCAGGAAACATCGATGACCAATTTTCAAAAGTAGTTCTTTGGAAATCATTCATTTGTCTCATGAATTGCTCGGATGTATTGTACCACTCCATTTTTTAACTCCTTTGACTTAATCATTAACATACATAAATAATTATGCTAAAGATTTTTGTGACTAATCATTTGATTAAATAATATAATTAATCGAAAATTACACTATTTTCTAATACTTTTCTAATATTCAGAATAGATTTTTAATGTATAAAGATAGGTAAATGAATACAAGTAGTTTCCATCAAGTTTTTACAAAAGTATGGAACAAGCCTACATAATTTCAGCAGTACGTACCCCACTCGCTCGCTTCGGAGGAAATCTTGCGAATTTCTCTCCGGTGGATTTAGGTGCAACAGCTATGCGTGCTGCTCTAGAAAGGGGAGGAGTGTCTGGGGAAATGGTAGACCTGTATATCTTTGGTAATGTACTCCGATCAGGTCATGGACAATTATTGCCTCGGCAAGCAGCTTTTAAGGCTGGTATTCCGGAGACAGCAAATGGATATGCAGTGGATATGGTGTGTTCGTCAGGAATGATGAGCTTGATGAACGCAAACTTAGCTATTCGCTCAGGCGAAGCAGATATCGTGCTGGCTGGAGGAATGGAATCCATGTCTGGGGCAGGCTTTTCACTTTCTCATAGAGCTAGGTGGGGTTATAAATTCCTTTTAGGCGCACCAGAACAGTTAACAGATATCCTGCTCCGTGATGGTTTAAGTGATGGAACAACAGGCGAAGGCATGGGAGAGCAAACAGAGCGAGTCGCACAAATTCATGGATTCGCCCGTAAAGATTTGGATGAGATTGCACTTAATTCCCATCAGCGTGCAGCAGCAGCAACAGAGAAAGGAATATTAAAAAAAGAGATTGTTCCCATCGAAGTTAGTACCAAAAAAGGAACGACAGTAATAGATACTGACGAGGGAATCCGTGCAGATACATCGCTAGAGGCTCTAGCCAAACTACGCCCTGCTTTTAATAAAGATGGTGTTTTGACGGCAGGAAATAGCAGTCAGATTAGTGATGGAGCAGCCGCACTAATTTTAGCTAGCCAGTCAGCTGTAGACAAATATGGGTTGAAGCCGATCGCGAAAGTGCTTGGTAGCAGCTGGCATGGTGGGGAAACTTGGCGGTTTGTGGAAATACCCGTCTTAGCAGTTAAGAAATTACTAGAAAAACTAAATCTTAAGATTTCTGATTTTGACCTGTTCGAGAATAATGAAGCTTTCGCAGTAAACTCACTGCTTTTCCATCAGATGTTGGGAATACCTCTGGAGAAGTTGAATCCTCACGGAGGAGCGATCGCCTTAGGGCATCCGATTGGCGCTTCTGGAGCGCGAATTCTCGTGACACTGCTCAATGCTTTGGAACACAAAGATGGGCAACTAGGATTGGCAGCAATCTGTCATGGTACTGGTGGCGGTACTGCAATTGCCATCGAGCGATTGAAATAAAAGAGCAGGCAGAAGTAAGAAATCTTCAAATCTTTCTTGTCTTCTGATATTTTCCTGCTCTTCGTTTTGTAATATACATTCTAATTTCACTGTAGCATATGAACCATCTTGGACTTGGATTAGAAGATAAAGTCGTCTTAGTGACTGGCGGCAATCGGGGAATCGGAGCAGCAATCGTCAATCTCTTAGAACAGATGGGGGCTCAAGTAGCTTACACATACCGCAGCGATCCCAATATTGAGAGCAGCGCCTTAGCAATTTCGGCAGATGTCACCGATCCAGAAGCGATGGCAGAAGTAGCAGACAAAGTAGAACACAAGCTAGGGCCAATTTACGGAGTTGTCGCCAATGCTGGAATTACCAAAGATAACTTTTTTCCTAAACTGGTGATCGATGATTGGAACGCAGTCATAGAAACTAACTTGAAAGGAATATATAACACACTCAAGCCCATCATCCCCAATATGTATGAGCGACGAGAAGGTTCAGTCGTCTGTATCAGCTCGATTTCTGGTGAGCGGGGCAACATTGGTCAAACCAACTATGCAGCATCAAAAGCAGGTGCGATCGGTTTGACTAAATCTCTGGCTTTAGAGGGAGCACGTTATGGAGTGCGAGCCAATGCTGTAGCGCCTGGATTTATCGAAACTGAAATGACTCAAGCAATCCCAGATAAAGTCAAAGAAAAGATTACCGCAGAGATCCCGTTGCGTCGCTTTGGTAAGCCTGAGGAGATTGCTTGGGCAGTAGTGTTTTTGCTTTCACCAATAGCTAGTAGCTACGTGAGTGGAACTGTTCTCAAAGTTAACGGTGCTCATCACACTTAAAGGGACTAGGGATTAGGGACTAGGAATAAGTGACTAAGGACTCGGTACTAGGGATTAGGAATTAAGAAATCCTAGTACCCAATCACCAGTACCCAGTACCCGATACCCAATCTCTGACAAATTGCAGTAGCTCAGAGGACAAAAGATGAATAGTTTAGTATCAGTTCCTCAACAAACTCGCCTTGGTCTGAAAGTGATTGCTCTTGGTGATAGCCTCATTTATGGCTTTGGCGATCCAATCGGCGGTGGTTGGATAGAGCAACTGCGACGTCGATGGATGTGTGCTGATCATTCTGGTCATGCTCTTTATAATTTAGGTATTCGAGGAAACGGAGTGGCTCAAGTTCAAGCAAGATTAGAGCAAGAATTTCGCCGACGGGGTGAATTGCGAAATCGTTTTCCAGACTTAATCATTCTTTCTGTGGGCGTTAATGACTCGGCTCGCTTAGGACGTTTAGACGGACGTTTAGCAACTGAATTTAAGCAGTTTCAAACACAGTTAGCTAACTTATTAGACCAAGCACGGCAGTTGTGTAATGTTGTGTTTGTGGGCATGGTGCCAGTAGATGAAAGCAAGATGCCCTTTATGAACTGCTTTTATTACAATCATACCGACCAGTACCGTTACAAGGAAGCAACCAAGCTCGCCTGTGCAGCACGTCAGATTCCCTATCTAGATATTTTTGATCTTTGGCTGGCAAGAGGTACAAATTGGGTGCGATCGCATGTTTGTTCTGATGGGCTACATCCTAATTTTCAGGGCTATCAAGTCTTACTGCAAGATGTTCTGAATTGGGAACCGATCGCACAACTAGGATAATAGCTGATTAGCGATTGCTTGTTCTAGTTGGCAAAGCTTTTGAAGAAACTGCGATCGCAACTCAAGAAGATGATACTTATGATTATTTGATTGCAATACAGTAGTTTAATTTGATCAGACACTAAAAGCTTTTCTATCTTATATAGTTTAGTTATAAATTTTAGTTTACTGTGTTGTTTTCAATTGAAATTGAAGTCAACTAATTTAGTACTTATTACGGATTTTTTTAAAATTTAATATTTGAAAGTCCCCAATGCCTATATGCTTAAAATCATGAATAAAGTTTTTTCTCAGTCAAAACTACTACTATAACCAGATGAAATTCACTTGATTAATAGCAAGACAAGATAATAATATCTCCATAGACTCTGTCTGATTTTGAGGTAGAGTTTATCAAGGTTTTTCACAATGAGTACTTTTGTAGCTGAAGACGATTAATCGACTGATGCATAGCGCTCATAAGCTTTCTGTACCCATTATTTATCGATGCGATCGCAGATAGGTTAGCAGGGTTATCTCTGGTTATTTAATGGACTTACAATCTAATCAATCCTGTTAGACTTTTTGATTCCAAATCTCAAGAGAATTGAAAAGTAATTTAGTAAATTCTTGAGCGCTTTCGATTACTACCGAAGTAACTAATAGCTGTGTTAAAAGCAGCAGAGATGAGCATTGCAGATGTCATCGATAAGTGCCTTGCTCCAAAAATGCAGAAATATTAGATTAGGAAGGATAAAAATCTCCTTTCATATCATCTTCATATCTTTTTCTTATCTTTTTGTTCTAATCTAAAGAACGAATCATCTCAGTAGCTTTTATCTTCCGCTCTGTTCAGTGACGATGCTTCTAAAAGCAACGGTCTTGAAGTAGCACTTAATGTTTGAAACCAAACCTGACAAAAGCTACATGAGCATGATTATACTTCTGCACAGGTTATGGTAAGGCTCGCCAAATAAGTGTGAAAAGAGCTTTAACAGGACTTCGACAATTGTTTTTCGGTCGAAAGAATATTTAAGCAACTTCACCAAATAGGATTTGCCTGAGCAATCACTAAACCGTTTGACCACTTTACCCTGCCTGATGAAATGGAGTCATCAGATCCGCAGCTAGCCAATTTGAAAAGATGAGGAGCCAAATTAGCTAGTTGGGAAGATTCTCAAAGAAAAATTAAACTAGGGGGATAATATGTCAACGTTAACCGTTTGGAAATTCAATACTGCTGATGGCGCAGATCATGCTTTAAACAAGCTAGAAGACTTACAAAAACAGCAATTAATTCAAGTTTTAGATGCCGCAATTGTATCCTGGCCACGAGGACGGCAACGCCCTAAAACCTATCAGGCAATGAATACTGTAGGAGCTGGCGCACTAGGTGGTGCATTCTGGGGACTATTGTTTGGTCTCATCTTTTTCGCTCCATTGTTAGGGGTAATAGTGGGTGCTACAGCAGGCGCAATTTCAGGACGATTAACTGACTACGGAATCAATGACAATTTCATTAAGGATCTACAAAGCAAAGTCACAGAAGGAACATCCGCCCTATTCTTGTTAACAGGTCAAGTCACATTAGACAAAGTAGAAGCGGCTTTCGCCCCAGACGAAAAGGGTGAATTACTTCAATCAAATCTATCCACCGAGCAAGAGGCAAAACTGCGGGAAGACTTTGGCGCAGAGATGTAGAGAAGTAACTTAAACACCTCGTAAATACTATTAAGCATAGAAATTAAGCCGTGTAACTTCTCCTCTATATATCTGCAACTTCTGCCTTGACCTATCAAACCACTCTGGAATCAGCCCTCAATTGCCTGTTAAAACTTGTAGAGTGACTAAACGCACCAAACAACTGTTTCCAGGTACTGCTGTGGGCTGCCAGTGGTGGTATCAGCGACGGGTCAAATACCATCTAAACGATTGGAGGTTATTATGACTAGCGCCAAGGATACCAAGGCCGTTACCTACGGGGTACACTCAGAAGTTGGCAAATTGCGAAAAGTTATGGTGTGTTCACCAGGCTTGGCACACGCTCGTTTGACACCTACTAACTGTGATGATCTGCTATTTGACGATGTCCTATGGGTGGATCAAGCCAAGCGAGATCATGCTGACTTCGTTTTAAAAATGCGCGATCGCGGTGTCGAAGTCGTCGAAATGCACGAACTATTGGCGCAAACCCTTGATGTTCCAGAAGCGAAAAAATGGATCTTAGATCAACAAATCGTACCTAATGAAGTCGGGCTGGGATTGATTGATGATGTTCGGGCATTCTTAGAAAGCTTGAGTTCGAGGCAACTAGCTGAATATCTGATCGGTGGGCTTGCCGCTGTTGATATCCCTCAAGAGTTTGGTAGCGACTTACTGAAGATGGCTCAACAAGCAGTTGGCATTACCGGATACCTACTACCGCCACTACCCAACACCTTATATACCCGTGATACTACTTGCTGGGTTTACAATGGTGTCACACTCAATCCACTCTACTGGCCTGCTCGGCACGAAGAAACTGTCCTAACAACAGCGATATATAAGTTTCACCCCAGTTTTGCCCAGGCAAACTTTGCTATCTGGTGGGGCGATCCAGAAGTCAACCACGGTTGTGCCACCCTTGAAGGGGGTGATGTCATGCCCATTGGTAATGGTATTGTACTGATCGGCATGAGTGAGCGCACTTCGCGCCAAGCCATTACTCAACTGGCGGCGTCTTTATTTGCCAAGCAAGGTGCAAAACGGGTGATTGTTGCCGCAATGCCCAAACTTCGGTCAGCAATGCACCTGGATACAGTCTTCACCTTTTGCGATCGGGATGTAGTAACTTTATTTCCCGAAATCATGGATCAAATTGTGACATTTTCCCTGTGGCCTAGTGACAAACCTCCTGGATATGATTTGATGCAAGAATCAAAACCATTTGTCGATGTCGTCGCTTCATCCTTAGGTTTGAAAAAGCTGCGCGTAATTGAGACAGGAGGTAATGCCTATGCAAGACAGCGTCAACAGTGGGATAGCGGCAACAATGTTGTCTGTATTGAACCAGGCGTGGTTGTTGCCTATGATCGCAATACTTTTACAAATACAGCCTTACGCAAGGAAGGAATAGAAGTGATTACCATTATTGGTGCTGAACTGGGACGCGGACGGGGTGGTGGTCATTGCATGACCTGCCCGTTAATTCGGGATGGAGTCGATTTCTAAGAGGATAATTTAATGTTCAATTAAAGTGATGTTGGTACCTCTCAAAAGTAACTTAGCAGTGCTAACCTCAAGAACTTTGTTGGATTGAGGAGCGTTTAGTCTACATAAATGCTGCAAAGGCAGAGATTATATTAGGTGGGAGAGTCACTATGAATAGTGAGCAAAAGCGTGGCGCTCTAGTCATTATTGGCGGAGCAGAAGATCGGCAGGGCGATTGCGTAGTTCTACGGGAATTTGTTCGAGCGGCGGGTGGAGTGAAAGCACACATTGCGGTGATGACGGCAGCTACCAGTTTACCTAGAGAAGTTGGGGATGATTACATCCGCGTGTTTGAGCGCTTAGGAGCAGAGTCGGTACAGGTAGTACATACCGAACACCGAGAAGATTCCGAACGAGAATACTCTATCCGTACAGTTGAACAGGCAACCGGTATCTTCTTTACGGGGGGTGACCAATTACGTATTGTAGACTTTATCAAGGGAACACCACTAGACAAGGTAATTCACAAGCGTCATGAGGAAGGAGCAGTGGTTGGCGGTACCAGTGCGGGAGCTGCCATGATGCCTGATGAAATGATTGTGGGCGGTGTATCTGTATCCAATCCCAGTGTTAATGCAGTTAATATAGGCCCTGGTATGGGATTTTTACCAGGAATTTTAGTAGATCAACACTTCGCTCAACGAGGTCGCCTTGGTCGCCTACTGGCAGCCCTGGTACTGCAACCTGCGGTGCTTGGTTTAGGCATCGATGAAGATACAGCTATTATTGTCAGCGGCGATGAATTTGAAGTGGTTGGGCAGGGAGCCGTAACGGTTGTTGATGAAACCACTTCTACTCACAACAACCTGCAAGGATTATTAAAAGATGAACCCATCGCACTTTGTGGAGTTAAGTTGCACGTTTTGCCCCACGGCTATCGCTTTAACATGAAAACACACCTACCACTGATGTAAAAGACAAATGGAAAGTGGTATTCAAACCCATTGGGTTAGTAGGAAATATTCATGATTACTCGCCAGGATCTCAATCAATTGCAATCCTTAACTAAGGTGCCTGCCCTTTCTATTTTATTGCCGACTCATCGGACATGGCCCGACAACAAACAAGATCCCATCCGGGTCAAAAATCTGGTAGATGAGGCAAAGAATCGACTTCGTGCAGAATTTTCTGATCGCGAGTTAGAACCGCTACTGAAGCGACTGGAATCACTCGTGAGCGAAATTGATTACCCCTACACGCTGGATGGATTAGCACTGTATATCAGCCACGACTTTGCTAAACTTTACTATCTGCCGTTTCCGGTACCCGCCCGCGTTGTGATTGATCAAACTTTTGCAACACGAGATTTAGTGTATGGTATGCATAGGGCGCTGCGCTATTGGGTGCTGTTATTGAGCCAAGCATCTACTCGCTTATTAGCTGGAACAGGTGAGACTGTTGAAGAAGTTAACGACCAAAACTTTCCGATGCCAATGACAGGGCCAGGAGCAACAACTGCTCTTCCCTATGATGCTGATTCTAGCTATGTAGATGACCGACATCGCCGATTTTTTCAGCAGGTAGACAGTGTATTTACCTCTTATACCAAAGATGATGAACTGCCATTAGTTGTGGGAGGTGTGGATCGGCAGATATCTTTCTTTCAGGAAGTTACGCAACATACATCATCAATTGCAGGCACCCTGATCGGCAATTTTGACAAAGCAACGATTCCCGAACTGGCTCCTCAAGTATGGTCAATCATCCAAACTGTGAGAGAGGCTCAACAAACCAATGCCTTGCAAGAATTGAATTATGCAGTGGGTGCTCAAAAGGTCGTCTCAGCGATCGAGGAAGTCTGGCAATTAGCGCAACAAGGGCGAGGGAAACTGCTGTTGATTGAAAAAAACTATCATGTTCCCGCGATCGCTACTGAAGACGGCAGGCTGGAATTGGTGGAAAGCTCAGGCGGCACAGAGGTAATGGATGATGCCGTGGATGAAATTATTGAAGTAGTGTTGGCTAAGGGGGGAAAGGTTGCAATTGTTAATGATGATGCACTATCCGATCATCAACACATTGCATTAATTTTGCGGTACTGAGATCCTTGCTGTAGTTGGTTGAGTAGATACTCAATAATTGAACGAACGCACCAATTATTCAGTAACTCTCCAAACCAAAATGATATGTCATGAATCATGAACTTCTTAATCGGTTTAACAAACAAAACAGATGAAGATAGGGTTTTTAGAGAACTATACAAAATCGATGACTCTACCAATCTTTACATGATTGAGATTGCCCTGGATCAGTACACAGATATTTTCAACGAAT
Organism: Chlorogloeopsis sp. ULAP01; assembly: GCF_030381805.1. Lineage (NCBI taxonomy): Bacteria > Bacillati > Cyanobacteriota > Cyanophyceae > Nostocales > Chlorogloeopsidaceae > Chlorogloeopsis > Chlorogloeopsis sp. ULAP01. Next base: position 54,578 of record NZ_JAUDRH010000003.1, on the reverse strand, counting down.
GGGATCCTGCTCCCTTTAAACATCGAGAGCTTGATCCTGAACTGCGCCTCTATCTGGAGGAAAGTTCCAACGAAATTCCATCCAAATATCCCATTGAATTGTGTTTCACCGTTCCAGTGGCAATGCAAAATGAGCAAATAGAAGATGATTTGCGGGATAGTTTAAAAAATAGTTTTATTTACAAACGATTCTTTCTGAGAAAGGAAGTAGAGAAGACCAATAAACAGATGCTTTTGTTAGTCGTGGTTGGTTTTGTGTGTCTATGGGTAGCAAATACTATTTCTACAGAAGCAGATTTGCAATCTATCCTACTTGAAGGACTGGCAATCAGTGGATGGGTTTTTATCTGGGAAGCAGTTTCTTTGTTCTTTTTCACAAATCGTGAATTGTATCACCGTTACAAGACCTATAAAAGATTGCAAAACGCACCTGTGATTTTCCGAGAAGCAAAACAATCTTAGTGGTTAAGACCTGAGTTTGAATAGTTTCACTGCCAACAAGTATGGGCTGATGAGCGTCATTTACGACGACCAAAGGAGCTTTCAAAATGCTTTCTCACAATGATACTTACGAAATGGGGATGCATCTGAGGACAATCTTCACGGGTGACCAAATTCAAGGCGCACCAGTCATCAGTCAGCTAGATGTCAATGACCTCGAACCTGGCAAAAAGTACCGCTTTTTTTTCCAAGGTGTGCAGATGGGTACTGGTCAGCACTGGTATGTCCCCGTTGTTGTTGCAAAGGGTGCTCAAGATGGCAAACGCATCTCGCTCACCGCAGGTGTGCATGGTGATGAGTTGAGTCCGGTAAACGCAGTGCAGCGCATTATGGGCAATCTTGATCCAGCGAAGATGTCGGGTACAGCGATCGCCGTTTATGATCTCTCCCGCCCAGCCAAGGAATATACACAGCGCCAGTGGCCAGTTGCACAGAAAGGCGGCTCAGTGGTTGACCTTAATCGCGTTTGGCCGGGCGATGAAATGGGAAATGACGCACCGTCACGTCACGCTGGCATTCTCTGGAATCGACTATTCAAGCACAATGTCGATATTGCGCTCGACTATCATACAGCATCAACAGGCGGCGATTTCACAATGTTCATCTTTGCTGACTTTCGCAAAGCAGAGATTCGACAAATTGCTGAACTGTTTCCAATTGAGCAAATTAAGAACGATGCTGGTGAGAGTGGCTCCCTCGAAATGGCTTTTGTCGAGGCTGGTATCCCAGTAATAACTATCGAGGTCGGTGCTCCACGAATCTTTGATGCCCGGAAAATTGCGATGGCTGTCGAAGGCAGCATGAATGTACTTAAGCACTACAAAGTCATTAATGGCCCCATAGATCGCACATCCAAAGAAGCCGGAACATTCTTCGGTGATATGTTTGAAACTATTCGTTCGACAACCGGCGGTTACCTTGAATTGCTGGTGGATCTAAATGACAAGGTGACGCCAGGACAGAAAGTCGCAATTCAGCGCGATTCTTTTGGTGACGTTGTTGCTGAGTATACAGTGAGTGTAATTGGTAAAGTTGCAACGATCGCGAGGGACGCACTTAGCGAACCAGGCTCGCGAGTGATGCAGATTCTGTACAACAGCACAGAGCTGAATTTCAAAACAGGCACTACTCACCAACCTGGAGATGACTATTGATTCTTTTGAGATAATTCAATCCGCACACTATTTATCTCTTTCTATTAATCAATAAACAAAGATGGATGCAATCAATTTTTTCCAGAAAAGAGGATAAACAAATACAAACTTTCGATAAAAACCATTTCATTAACAAAGGTGAGTGATATGACTGCTGATTTTCAATCTGATGTAGATATCCGAAAATCTATCGGTTGGGTAATCGCCCTTAGCATTGCTCTAATTATTCTTGGCATACTGGCGATTTTCATGCCAGGTATTGCATCGGCTTTTTTTACCTCTGTGATTGGTTGGATTGCCCTGATCAGTGGCGTTGTGATGATTGTTCAGTCATTTCAGTCAAAACCAGTAAGAGGATTTTGGCTAAATCTGATTGTGGGTATTTTCTATGCCATTGCAGGTATTTACATTCTGTTTAATGTGGGAGCCGCACTGCTGGCGTTGACCTTTGCCTTTGGCATTCTGTTCATTGTTGAAGGTATTTTTACTATCATCATGGCATTTACTAATCGGGCAGGTCACAGAATGTCTTGGCTAGTAGCATTAAATGGAGTCATTACTTTGATTCTGGGCATAATGGTGCTAAATCGATTTCCCTTCAGTGCTATCTGGCTGATTGGTTTATATGTTGGTCTTAGTCTGCTCATGAGCGGCATCTCTTTGTTAGCTGCTGGGTTAGCTGCTCGGCGGGCAGTTGCTAGTTAAAATTTCATACGTTGTCACACTTTTAGGTTAAAGGTGAAGTTTTTTGAGAAATGGCCAATAATTGAGTAAAAATAAAGAAAAGGCTAATTACTAATGTCTGTTCACCATTAGCAATTAGCCAGAGCACCAGGAACGCTTACAAGAGGTAATTAACAGTCATGGTCAAAATCTATACGGTCATACTGATATTTACCTCTAAATTTTTCATTGAAAAATTTACCAGCTGAACTAGCCTCATGTAAATCCTGACAAGTCTTTTTGTCTACTTCGGTGTACTGATACACCGCCTGATGACGAAATTCAACTTGTAAAATTTTATTACGACCCTCATACTCAATAGCATTTGCCATTGGTGATTTAACCGGAAGCATGGTAACTGAATTTGGGAATGAGGGTTTTGCTTTTGCTTGAGCTACTATTTCATTTAAATATTGCAGTCCTTCAAAAGCCTCAACTGGCAAGGAAATTTCTAAAAACTCTAGCTCCTTACCACCCAGATCTAGCAATAACTGTAAATTTCCTTGAGTATGAGCGATCGCGACAACATTGCTTAAGTCCAGCTTAGATAGCTTCATCGGTTGCTCTCCTGTAGACAAAAGAGGTGCAATTTACAAAATCGGAGCAGTAATTTCTGGTGCCAAAGTTGATTGATTGCTACAGTACATATGTACTATATAAATTATAAAAAGTCAAGCACTACAGAGAAAAAATTTAAACAATGTAAAAGGGACTGGGTATCGGGGATGGGGGAGCGAGAAGAGGACACGGGGACAAGGTGACGCGGAGACACGGAGAATCAATCAGCACGTTCTTGCCCCTGTTCCCTAGTCCCCAGTCCCTAATCCCCATATACGGTGACTACGATTTGGCGCTGGCGGGGTTTGATGTCACATTCGAGGTGAAAGATTTGCTGCCAAGTACCCGAAATTAATTTACTATCTCGAATGGGAACGGTAATTTCTGGCCCTAACCAGGTAGCCTGCAAGTGTGAATGTCCGTTACCGTCGTGCCAAGTTTGCTCATGTCCGTATTCCCGATTGGGGGGAATTAACTTGTTGAGAAGTTGTGGTAAGTCTCTTTGCAGTCCCGGTTCAAATTCAATTGTACCAATTGCTGCTGTACTACCAATATTAAACACATTCACCATCCCAGCCTTGACGCCAGATTTTTTAATAATTTGATTGACTTTATCAGTCAAATCGTGCATTTCACCGTGGCCTTTAGTAGAAATTGTGATTTGCTCTTGATAAACCATATTGCTTATTGATTTCATTGATGACGTTGTTACCAAAATAGTGCCATTTGCTTACTCTGGAGCAAAAGAGCAAAGACAACTGGTATACCAAGCGCGATCGCATCAAACTAAAATCATCTGATGACGGCATGTTGGCTCAGATTGGTTAATATCGCCAATTAATGAGGGATGACGGCTAAACCAATAGGTAGATTGAAGGTAACCCGGTTCCATTTGCATGAGGGGAAGTCCACGCTTTTGCAATATGCTTTGAATTCGCTCATATGCTTCTGGAAGTCGGTTAAAGGGAATATTAGGAAAAGCATGATGAACAGCATGATAGTTCAAACCACCCATCAACCATCCAATTAAGGAACTGGTTTTGAGATTACGACAAGCATAGAGCTGTGTCAGTTGATGACTGGTAAACTTGCCCCAAAGTCCGTAGTGTTCTAAGTGGTCGCGTGTCTGTCCGATCATTCCCATAATGCGTTCTAAAATTAACCAAAACAATAAGTAATGCAGCAGTTCTCCTTGCAAAATAACTATAGTCAGCAAAACACCGTTGACGATCAGCATACCTGTTAAATCAAGCAGCATTTGTCGGCGGATGCGAGGTACTAACTTCTGAAAACGCACAGCCTTAGTAAAAGTTTTCACAATCATCCCAAATCCGCTCAGTAAGAAAATATCCCAAATCCACTGATAGCAAACATACCACTGCAAGAGGGGGTGAGCTTGCTGGTATTCTTGCCAAGTCCACTGTACTCGCTCTGGATCTCGCAGATCAATTCCATTCCAGCTATGATGCAAACGGTGCAGTTCTGAATAGAGACTGTAAGGCCAAAGCATTGGCCAGGTTATCAACCGAGACATTACAGAATCAAACCACGTCCAACCTGTCAAGGTTCGATGAATCATATCATGGGTGCAGATGAACCAGAAAGCATAAAAAACTCCAGCCAGTGCTGTTACACTCACAAACAGAATTGTGTTCGATACTGACCAAGCTAATGTCACCAAGCTAAAGAAGATTAAACCAATTACACTGAAGCGTAGTAGTCCTGCCCAAGCATTCACTCGGTGTAAATCTGCGGTGACTTGCTGTAACTCTTGGGAGAGACTAGTCGTCGAAGTCATGGTGCGATCGCCCATAACCCACCTCACCTGAATTTGTAACCTAAGTTACTTTTAGCTTAACTCTTGAAATTAATATTGCTATGTTGCGATTCTAAAATGATTTATAAACAAAAGTATTTAATCGCTAATTGCTAATACTTGATTACCTAATGACAATTAGCTATTAACTGTTAGCAACTTCTCAATCGTATTTTTGACTTTAGTAGTGAGAATAGGTATAAATTCCCAGAAAAATTGGGAATTATGATGAATAAAATTATCCGGATACAGTCGTCAGAATCAAGGATAAAGAAATGGTAGATACACCCGAATTTGTAGCCTTCAGCCTCTGGCTGGGGGCTTTATTATAACATATTAAAATTTTAAATTCTCTCTATCTTTGTAGAGATGAAAATTTTTCTTTTCTAATTAAATATTTCCGGATGCTCAAATTAGGATTGCGGATACATAAATGGTAGATGCACCCTAATCGCTGCCCTCAGTTTTTAGCTGGGGGTTTTTCCTGTAAATATAAAAACTACTAAGTAAAATTTTTTATATTAATGTGTTTGAAGAGAACTAGTTAGAATTGCCAACTCAAATAATTCTATTGCTTATATTTTAAGCTTTAAGGTAATCTCAGCAAGAATTATGTAACTTAGTAACTATCGAAATATTGCTGGTAGCCAACTAGGAGCGTACCACAATAAATAACCAATCAGTGCAAATACTAATGTTGTTAATATTGTAAATATGTAACCAAAACACATCAGTAAACCATCAGATTCTATTGTTGCTACAGCTAGCAGTAAAATACCGATAGTAGGGATGGGATTGGTCAAAGGAACTGGTGAAATTAATAATACAGCTAACCAAGAAATACAAAACCCGTTAAAACGCCAAACTAAAGGTTTTTCAGCTATTCGCATTAAACGGGGACGAGTAATTTTTTCTAATATTTTGGTAACACGTTGCAAATTTTGCAGGAGAATTTTTGCAAAAGGACGAGAAAATTTATACTGAGAAATTTTTTTTGGTAGCCAAGGCGATCGCCTTCCTAACATCATTTGCATTGATAATAACAAGCAAGCGCCACCAAAAGGGCCTGTTAATCCTGGTGGCATGGGAAACAAAAAGGGTAAAACTAATAATGCAATCACTAAGCTAAAACCCCGCTCGGAGGTTTCTGCCAAAATATCTCCTATGCTCAAAGGTTTCTCGGCTAGACGTTGTAGCAATAACTTAATATCTTGTGAAAATCTCAAGTGTATTTGACGTGAAGGAACTTTAGTAGTCACAATATCCTTATATTACTAACTAAAATAAATTTAATTTGATTATTAATCAAAAAGGAACTCCATGCTTTTTTCAGAAGAACTCAGAACCCACAATAGATATAAGAATTTTGTATTATTTATGGCAGCTTAAACCTTGGGTAGAGTAATTCTGTATGCTGAGTACTTTTATTTCTAAAATATCAGATTTTGATTTGTTTAAGCTAAATTTTGGCTAATATTCAGGATTAAACACCAGCAACTTTTGGACTTGTATTTGTTTTGACTATATTTGATTTGAGTGGAACAAATACTGCCAAAGCCTGAGGAACAACACGGAAATTAGCAGGTGTGTAAGTTGTAATTTCACCATCGGTATTAATAGGACGTGGTTTACGGGTATAGACTTTAATTTCTTGCCCGTGAAGGGCGCGAACATTAGACTGATGAATATGCTGTCCTTGTCGCATTGCAGGTAACAAAAGAATTATTTCCCACCAGTGCTTAATCTCTAAACTGTATAAATCCAATCTTTGATCATCGATAGCAGCATCAGGAGCTACCGCCATTCCACCACCATAATATCGACCGTTTCCAACAGCAATTTGTACTGTTTTCACACGCATTGATTTGCCATTCATATCAATCTCTGCACTAAAAGGTCGAGATTCAAAAATTACTTGTAACGCTGTAAAAGCATAGGCAAATACTCCCCAACGACGCTTAACTTCTTTAGTTAATCGTTGTGTTATTTTTACACTTAATCCTAAACTGGCAACATTGAAAAAGTGTTTACCGTTTACACATCCCAAATCAATGCGTCTTAACTCTCCCTGAGCGATCGCTTTGCTAGCTTCGGGTAGGGAGTTGGGTATTCCTAAAGTTCTTGCCAAATCATTGGCAGTTCCTAAAGGCAAGATTCCCAAAGGTAAATGAGTTTCTATCAATGTATCTACTGCCGCATTGAGGCTACCATCTCCACCACCAATAATTACCAAGTCAACTTGATGTTGGTACCTGCGAATCACTAGTGAAAAATCTTCAGGTTTTTCTGCGGATGCAGCGATAATCTCGAAGCCTTGCTGCACAAGACAACTGATCGCTTCTGGCAAACGCCTTTGCCCTTGGCGAGATTGACAGTTTACTAATAGCAGTGCACGCTGACTCATGGGCATTACTCTTCATTGATTATACTGAAAATTGGTAGTATAACACCTACAATTCATGAAAGTTTTCTTTCAATATGCATAGATTTAATTATAAATTTTGGAATTAATTCAGTTTTTATAAGCTTATTATACCGATTTATATATTTTTTAATATGTTGTTTTGTTTTGCTTTCTATTGCTAGCTATAATAATGTTTTTATCTCAAAGTAATTAAATTACTGAGAGTATAATAATGAATGCAAAATATCTAATTAAAATATATTTATTGATTCTAGCATTAGAATATCAATTAAAAAAATTGCTTTTGATTTAGCATAACTAAAGATATGGAGGATATTCAAACCAGATTTAAAGTTTATTTAAAAATAATAAAAAAATTGTATATGTAACAATTACAACTAGAACAACCAAATTAAATGTAAAATATGTCTTGTTTATAACCCCAACTTCTGGTAAGAAGTTGGGAGCCTATGTTTAGATTTTAGTAAGTAATATTACGACATCTTAGTAACACCATCTCAACAACTAAAAATTAGATAGAAAATTATTAATGTCGCAGATTAGGATATTGATTAATACCATCAACTGAGATAAATCTCATGATACAGGAGCGGCAATCATTTCTTCAGAAGTGGTCTTCTCCAATAGGTCTATGCTTGACCCTATTTTTAGTGGCATACAACGTCAGTGTTGTCCCGGCAATCATGCCGCGTATTGTGCGGGATCTAGATTCGAGTGTGGGTAGCATTCAAGGAGCATTAGTGCTGCTGGCTCTGGTTAAAGCCTCATTTGCCCCTACTTGTGAAAATCTGATCAAACAATTTGGGCGCAAAAAAGTCTTGATAGCAGGATTGGGACTGTTCACACTCGGTGTGCTCGCCACCTCCTTCAGTCAGACTATAGGTTTATTTGTTGTTGCCTATTCTTTCATTACTGGATTGGGAGCTACACCCTTGGTTGGCTCACCACGAGATCTGGTCGGTAGAATTTATCAGGAAAAGACAGAAAAATATGCGCTGTTAGCTTTGATTGTCTTCTCAATTATCGGTGGTTTGACAGGAGCGTTACTTGGAGGATGGATTGCTTCTAGATATGGCTGGCGATGGTCTTTTTTTCCAGAATTTATACTCATTCCTGTCATTGCTTTACTGCTGCGAAGCGTTCCCCGAATTCCTCCAACCCAATCTGTGCCATTAGATTGGATTGGAGGACTATTATCATTTTTAGGATTTGGTTTGACTCTTGTTGGTGTCAGTTTGGCAGGTGAATATGGCTGGTGGAAACCCAAACAACCATTTACAATATTTGGAATTGTGATTCCGCCCTTTGCACTCTCAATAGTTCCGGTGTTGATTGCAGTGGGTATGATCTGTTTAGGAATCTTTGCAGCCTGGCAACGACAACAGGCTCAACAAGGAAAAGCCTCACTGCTGCGAGCAGGATTGCTTCGCCACAAGCCTTTTTTGCTGGGGCTATTCACAGCGACTCTGCACACTATGATTACAACAGGAATGCAGTTCAACCTTTATCAGTTCTTACCTGTCATACTGCAACTGAATCCATTCCAAACAGCCCTTGCCGTTTTACCTTTGTCTTTAGCCACTTTAGTTGTGGTTGTCTTTACCACATTCAAAGTCGTTGGACGAGTTCCATCTCAGTTACCAATCTATACTGGACTGACGTTGTTCTGTCTTGGAGTTTGGCTGCTGCATAATGCTATTGGCTTCAATATGACTACTCTAAAGTTGCTGCCTGCCTTGGTAATTATGGGAGCAGGTTCGGGTTTGTTTCTGGCACAAATTGGCACAATTACTTTTTCGACAGTCAACCGAGATCATATCGCTGAAGCTAGTGGCATTTATACCCCATTTCAAAATTTAGGTAATGCATTGGGGCGAGGAATCTTAGGATCTGTCTTGATTGGAACTGCTTCCATTAGAATTGTTGATCAAGCGATCGCACAACTGGGGACAACAGTAACCTTAACGCAGAGAAATGAAGCGATCGCCAAATTAGAACAAGTGATTCAAACCTATAGCCGCGATGAGCGACAAGAATTTTTCAGTAACTTACCTCATGCAATTCAACCCTCCCTCAACACTATTCTCAATACATCTGCGATAGAAGCGATGCAAACCGCTTTATTGTTTATCCTTGCATTGAGTGTATGTTGCTTGTTATTATCATTCTTTCTACCTAAGCACCCCTCTTTGCAAGCAAAGAAGAGTTAGTAAAAACATAGATTCCCGACTTTTCTAAAAAGCCGGGAATCCTACAGAGCGCATTTTACTTAAATTTGATTGCTCTACTTATCAGCTTGTTACCCAGTCACATCAGCTTGTTCGATTATTTCTTCCGCTTCCACAGGCTGTCTGTTAAATGCAACCCTCAAAAAAGGCGGTGCTAAGAAGGTTGTGAGAATAACCATGATAATAATAGCTGCTTGCAAAGGTTTGTCGATTGCACCGCTAGCTGCACCAATCCCAAGGAATACTAAACCCACTTCACCCCGTGGAATCATACCGACACCAATTGCGAGACGATTAATTCCAGATTGACCAAATACTGACCAACCTGTGACTATTTTGCCAAGAATGGCCACTACCACTAAGAAAATAGCAATAATCAATCCTTGCTGATTCTCAGGTACAACGGGATTGAGAACACCTAAATCAACTCTAGCACCGACGGTGACAAAGAAAATTGGCACCAAGATATCAGCAATAGGAATTACTTGCTGATCGAGTTCTTTGCGCTTATCTGTTTCGTCTAAGACTAATCCGGCAGCAAAGGCTCCTAAAATTGCTTCTAAATGAATGGCGTTGCCAATAAAAGCCATGAAGAACGCAAAGATAAATGCAGGGATAACAAGTTTTCCGCGTGTTTGCAGCTTATCGGCAATAGTGACAAAGGTTTTGTTGAAGAATTTACCGAGTAAAATTGAACCGATAAGAAAAACAGTAGCACTGGCAATTAAATAAATAACGTTGAAAACGTCTACTTCACCAGTTTTGGCAAGACTTGCTACTACTGCTAAAACGATGATTCCCAAAACATCATCAATAACAGCAGCTCCAACAATAATCTGTCCTTCTCTCGATTTAAGATGTCCAAGTTCTGATAAAACTTTGGAGGTAATGCCTATACTAGTAGCTGTTAAAGCTGCACCAGCAAAAATCGCGGGAATTGTTGGAGTATGAAACAAAAGCATTAAACCAGCAGTACCAGCCGCAAACGGAACTGCAACACCAACACATGCAACGATCGCTGCTTGATAACCGACTTTCTTGAGTTCCCGTAAGTCAGACTCTAGTCCAATTTCAAATAAAAGGACAATAACGCCTAACTCAGCTAGGATAGAAATCGCCTCGCTTTGGCTTTCAAAAATTGATGTTACCGCTTCCGGGCTGAGGTTATTGATGAGTTGCAGGATATTCATGATTACAGAGTCGGAGGCGTTGGCACCACTTTCGGGAAATACCAACAGATGCAAAGCAGAAGCACCTACTACGACTCCACCAACCAATTCCCCCAACACTGGCGGAAAGTCCATCATCCTAGATAACTCACCACCGAGTTTACTGGCAAAATAAATTACAACTAAACTTAGCAGTACTCCGGTGAGAACAACAGGAGCATATTCTGATTCGGTTGCTGTTGCTAATAACGGAGTTTGCAACGACGAGTTTAAGGCAGATATCCAGGTTAATGAATTTGGTAGTTGTTCGGTAAAAATCATGTTTTCTATCTTTGTAGCGATTAGTTCTCCGGCTTGATCAAAAATTTGTAGTTGAAGTTTGTAGAGACATTAATTGAAAGGGAACAGGAAACGGGGAACAGGAGGTTTTGTGATAAATAAAATTCGCCTTGGGTTTGCTGCGTTTATCGCAACAGGGGGGTTTGGGAGGGGGACTTTAACCCCAACCCTTTACTTTTAACAAGCGCTCCAGTTGGGGTTTTAGATCCCCATAGGGGAACAGATAAAATGTAATTCTCTACACCCACACAATCAGTGCTACTGTGCTGTAGCAGCATCATTAAAATCGCTGCGATATGTACTGCTTGCAGAAACATCTCGATCCAAATTGTTGGCAGTAACAAAAGCAACTGCTTCTTTTATTGCCTCTGTACGATCCATTAGTAGGTGATGTGGGGGTAACAGTTGCAAAATTCCAAAGCGTTCCAACCGCCGTTTAATCTTGCCAGTCGCCCCAACGATAAATACTTGACGCCCTTTCTCGACAGCTTCTTTAATCGCATTCTCAATTGCTAGTGAAGCAGTAACACCCAATAAAGGTACATCGCTCAAATCCACAATTAAAACATCGCAATTTTGTAGGGCGTTGTGTTCACGAGCGATCGCCTTAGAAACTCCAAAAATCATCGGCCCGCTCAAGTAGAATAGCAACACGCGGCCGTTGGCTCGATCTAAGAGTCGTTTTTCTTCATCGCTTAAGATAATTGCATCATCTGTGTCGGTAATAGTCTTGACTTCTTCGGATTGCAAGCTGGAAAGACGCTCAATAGTCAGGATGTTAGCAATGAATACCCCAACACCAACAGCAACAATCAAATCCACAAATACTGTCAGGAACATTACCCCATACATGATGAGTGTTCCCTTGAGAGAAACTTTGTGAGCGCGTTTTAAGAAGCTCCAGTCGAGAATATCTATCCCCACCTTGAGAGCGATCGCTGCTAATACCGCCATTGGAATTGGTTCAGTAAAATTAGCAGCCCACAAAACCACCACCAGCAAAATTAAAGCGCGAGTTAAACCAGATACAGCCGTTTGAGCACCTGTTTGAATATTTACCACAGTCCCCATCGTTGCGCCGGCACCGGGTAAACCACCACACAAACCAGAAACCAAGTTACCAATACCCTGACCAATCAATTCTTTGTCTGATTTGTGTTCAGTTCTAGTCAAACTATCTGCAATTACCGCAGTCAGTAATGTATCAATACATCCCAGCATCCCTAATACTACGCCATCTACAAGCATTACAACGGCTTGGGCAGCAGTAAAAGTGGGTAATTGCAATTCTGGCAGACCCATTGGAATTTCACCAATACGTCTGATATTTGCATCACCGAAAAAGATTAGAGAAACCGCAGTTCCTACAATTAGTGCTACAAGTTGGGGTGGAGCAATACGCTTTAATTTAGATGGTATTAAGAAAATTATTGCCAGCGTCAGCACTCCCAAAATGGTTTCGATGGGATTGATATTTGCGAACAGCTGGGGCAGATTTTGTACCACACCCAGCACCCCACCTTTAGGATTAGGCTGTCCTAGAAAAGGAGCAATTTGTAAAATAATCAAAATTACTCCAATCCCAGACATAAAACCCGAAATCACGCTGTAAGGCATGAGGGTGATGTATTTCCCTAAGCGAAATATTCCAAACAAAATTTGGAATATCCCCGCCAGCATGACTACAGTGAATGCCATTGCCAAGCCATTTTCCGGATTACTTGCAGTCAGTGAAGTGATAATCCCGGTAATGACTACAGTCATTGGGCCTGTTGGCTCAGAAATCAGAGTCGGTGTACCACCAAACAGTGCCGCAAAAAAGCCAACACAAACAGCACCGTAAAGACCGGCTACAGGCCCAGCACCGGAGGCAACACCGAATGCCAAAGCTAGCGGAAGCGAAACAATTGCAGCAGTAAGACCACCAAAAAGATCACCGCGCAAATTTCGGAAATTTATCGTATTAGTTATTTGCATGAGTGGGCAATTAATGACAGTAGAATTGTCGATTCATCCAACTTTTTTCTTGCCATAGATAGCACTCAATCAAACCCCTAGAAACTTGCACTCGTTAGCTCAACTACAACCATGCTATATTTAATCTTAGTTGATTTTTTGCATAGCGATAATTAGCTGAACTAAATCTACATCCAGGCTAGATATATATTTATCCTGGCAGTCTAGATCGCTTGGTATATGCTAAGTGCTGGCAAGAATTAAGCTGTACTCAAGGGCTGTAAAACTAGTTGTATCTAATAGTAAAATTGCTAGCCCAATTCTGAACAAGAATATTTGCTTACAAAATCGTAGTCCTCATTTAATCAACTAGGTAAATTGAGAGTTTTAAAAGCAACACATTTTTTTGCAAGAATAACTTTCTTGCACTTTTTTGTGTTCTAAAATGCATACATGATAAATAACGGTTAGCCTAGATTTACAAAAAAGTAGACTGACGCAACTATCTCATAATTTGGCTAAAAACCGTTAGTTATGTAGAAAACGTATTTAAGTTGTTAAAAATAGCATACAGCTTTTCCAGCCAAAAAAGTTAATACTTAGGCTGCAATTATTAAATAAATATTAGATAGCTTTGATAAGCAATACTTTATGTATCACTAAAATTCCGACGAAAAGTGACAATATATAACTGAGATCATATGATAACTATTGCTTTAAATCAATGCATGAAGAATTTTGGTTATTTACAAGCTACAAAGACATAGGTGAATCTAAGAAGTTCCAACTGATGCTATTGAAGTTATTAAGGAATTAGTAGGGGAGGTAAAAAACGGTCAGATGTTCTGCCTACCGAACTTCAGAGCCTCACTCCGCGAGGAGCTAACGCACTTCGGCGGTAGACGCGTAGACGGACGTAGTCCGGCTTCTCGCAGAGTAGCGGCTTCTGTTAAGTAGCCGCCGCTCTGAGTTCTCGTTTTATTACCGTTGTGTTACGGCTATGCAAGGATTTGAGAGTTTAAGAGAATCAGAACTAGCCGTAGCGCACTGCTTTAACACACTTCATAAATACTCTCTTAGTTCTCGTTACCAGATTGAACCTAGTAACGAGGGTGGTAGGTAGCCAATTAACCTACGTCATCATGGGCATAACGGTTGAAGAGGAAATCAAGGGCATAATTACGCAACTTGTAATATTGTGGATCTTCCATAATCCGGGCGCGATCGCGTGGACGGGGGAAAGGAATTTCCATGACTTCACCGATTTTGGCATGAGGGCCGTTAGTCATCATCACTAACTTGTCTGCTAAAAACAACGCCTCATCGATATCGTGGGTAATCATCAATACCGTGCAGCGATTTTCGTTCCAAATTTTCAGTAACTCTTCCTGTAATTCTTCTTTGGTGATCGCATCCAATGCCCCAAAAGGTTCATCTAAAATTAGGACTTTAGGACGGATTGCCAAAGCGCGGGCAATCGAAACCCGTTGTCTCATCCCACCCGACATTTGAGTAGGCTTTTTCTCCATTGCATCCCCTAAGCCCACCATTGCCAGATGTTCGCGAACGATTGCTGACTTTTCTGCCTCTGGTTTACTGGGATGAACAGCGTTAACAGCCAAATAGATATTTTCAAAAGCAGTTCGCCAAGGTAGCAGGGCATAGTTTTGGAATACAACCATGCGATCGGGACCTGGTTTAGTGATAGGTTTACCCTCTAGCAAGACTTGCCCGGAGGTGGGAGAGTTAAAACCCGATACCATATTCAACAGAGTAGACTTACCACAGCCAGAGTGACCGATGACACAAATAAATTCTCCTTCGCCAACGTTGAGGTTTACTCCATCCAGAACAGTGAAAGGCCCGTTTTTAGTTGAATAAACTTTAGAAACATCTTGAATTTGCAAATAAGGCTTGCGATTAGCAGCTGCGGTGGCTAGAGGTACTCCTAGTCTGTTTGCGGCTGTGTTGGTAACTTTAAAACTGCGGTTTTGCATGTCAGTTAATAGAGGTAAAGGTAGAATTTATCAGGTTAAAGAGGTATAATTCTTAACTTTATGTCTAAGAGTTTGTTGATAAATAAAATCTTCTGAATTTGGTGCGTTACTCATGCTGCCAAGCTTTTGCATTGTCGTAACACACCCTACAAAAATTTTATTTTTATCTTACAAACATACTCTCGGTTAATTGTTAAGAATTAAGCAACTCTTCTTGTCGGTGCATCGAGAATAACTTCTGCAACAGAAAAATCGTGCTTAATCTTCAAGCTGTTGAGATAGGCAATTGGATCGTCAGCGTTAAAGACTGTGCCATCAAATAAATTAATTGGCTGACGAGTGTAACTTGTATCCATACCTAGTTCTCGTGCGGCGGTGCTAAATACACCAACTCGACATACTCGTTCTACAATTTCCACCCAATTTCTGGGGAAAGGTACTTCACCCCAACGTGCTAACTGCGTCATAATCCATATTTGCTCGGTACGACTGGGGCGATTGATGGCAGACTCTGCAAAAAATTGGTGATGGGCATATTCCTGCATCGGATGATCTAAGTCACAAGTAATCTTGTTTGGATCTTCGATTTGGATGTACTCAATATCGGTGCTGACATATTCCCGCCGCGCCAAAATTTCCCGAATTTCTTGAGCATTTTCAGGCAACGAACAGTAATAACAAGCTTCCAACAAAGCTTTAGTCAAGGCAATATAGGTATTGGGGTAAGCTGTTGCCCAATCTTCTCGTACACCAAGAACTTTACCCGGATGTCCCAACCAAACTTCTAAATCGGTAGCAATTGTAAAGCCAACGTTTTCAGCCGCAGCGCGGATGTTCCAAGGCTCACCTACACAGTAACCATCGATAGTCCCAGCTTGCAAGTCAGCTACCATCTGGGCGGGGGGAATAGTTTTTATATCCACGTCTCGATCAGGATCGACACCACCAGATGCCAGCCAGTAACGTAACAGCAAGCTATGCATTGAGGAAGGATGCACTACCCCCATAATGTGCCGTTTGTCACGGGTACTTTTGAGATACTGTTTGAATTCAGCGACAGTTTGTATCCCTTGTTCGTAAAAGCGTTTGGCGAGGGTGATGGCATTACCGTTGCGCGTCATGGTAAGAGAGGTAACAATCGGTAGAGGTCGATTTTCATTACCTCCCAAAGTTAGCCACATCGGCATTCCAGAGGGCATTTGGGCAGCATCTAAATATCCGCCCGCAATGCCATCGACGATTCCGCGCCAACTGGTTTCACGCACTAGGTTGACATCATCTAAACCGTGCTTGGCGAAAAAGCCTTTTTCTTTTGCCACTGCTAGGGGGGCGCAGGCAGTCAGGGGTACAAAGCCAATTTCCAGATTAACTTTTTCTAAACCGTGCTTCGAGACAATTGTAGTTTTGCGTGCGCGAATTTTTTTGATGCGCTTTTGCTGGTTGAGGAAGTAAATCATTTCGCTGCGCAAGCTGTAGTAACTGGGATGTTCTACTACTTCCATCCGCTTGCGAGGTCTAGGAATGTCTACTTCTAGGATGCCACCAATTTTCGATTCCGGCCCATTGGTGAGCATCACAATTCTATCGGAAAGCAGCACTGCTTCATCAACATCGTGGGTAACCATCACGGCGGTGACTTGGTTTTGTTCGCAGATTTGCATTAGTTGTTCTTGCAAATTACCGCGTGTCAGTGCATCCAAAGCACCAAATGGTTCATCCAGCAGCAGTAACTTGGGGCGAATTGCTAAAGCGCGGGCGATCGCTACCCTTTGCTTTTGTCCACCAGATAACATTGCCGGAGGTTTTTCAGCATGAGGACGCAACCCCACCATATCGATATGTTGTTCGACAATAGCGCGACGTTCGCCTGCTGGCAGATGCGTCATCACCGAGTCTACAGCCAAAGTTATATTTTCCCGTACCGTTCGCCAAGGCAGCAACGAATAATTTTGGAAAACTACCATTCGATCAGGCCCTGGTTTGGTAATACGTTTGCCTTCAAGAGTCACCAAACCATCGCTTGGTAAATCCAAACCGGCAATCATATTTAATAATGTGGATTTACCACAACCTGAGTGGCCGATCAGGGAAATAAATTCTCCTTTTTTGATTTCCAAGTCAATACCTTTGAGAGCAATGTATTGTCCACCATTGCTGAGGTTAAAAACCTTATCAATTTGGTCAATTGCAACGAATACAGACATGGCGTTTTGGGAATAGAAAATAGGGGATGGGAAAAGAAGACTTGCTAAGAGTTAATGGCTAATTGCACTTCTACTATTAGCTATTAGCCATTAACTGTTGACTATTTTTGGTCTGCTGGTGGCAAAATCAATGTTTGAATCCAAGCCATTAATTTATCTAAGAGCAAACCAACGGCACCGATGTAAATGAGGGCTAGGATGATTTCGCTGACGTTATTATTTTGATAGGCATCCCAGATGAAAAAGCCAATACCAACAATACCTGACATGACAATTTCGGCTGCGATAATGGCTAACCAAGCTAAACCAATCGCAATTCTCAAACCTGTAAAAATGTAGGGTAGAGCCGCAGGAATGAGAATATTAAAGAAATACTCTTTTTTGGAAAGTTGTAGAACTTTGGCAACGTTGTTGTAATCTTGAGGAATTTCTTTTACACCTACAGCAGTGTTAATTAAAATTGGCCAAATTGCAGTGATGAAAATAACAAACAATGCTGCTGGTTCATTTTGTCGCAAAGCTGCTAAAGAGATAGGAACCCAAGCCAAGGGTGGTACAGTTCTCAATAACTGAAATAGAGGGTCTAAAGCTTTGGACATCGTTTTACTAGTACCAATTAAAATGCCCAAACCTATACCTACAATGGCAGCTAAGGTATAACTAATTGCTACCCTTTTGAGACTAGCAAGAATCTGCCAAAATAAGCCCTTGTCAATTCCGCCTCTGTCATAAAAGGGATACAAAATCAATATCCAGGTGTCTTGAACAACTTGAATTGGCCCTGGTAAGGTTGCTCCTGGCAGCCAAGAAAACAGTTGCCATATAGCTAGAAATATAGCGATTGCAATAACAGGAGGTAAAAGGTCAGGAAATTGCTTTTGCAAGCGCGATAGGAAGCTATTGTCAAAACTAGGGTTAGGACGTCGTCTGCTGGCTACTGTCATGGATTTTGCTCTCCTCTACTCGTGATTTTTGGGGTTTGTTGATTGCTTATGAGTCGTGGTTCTACACACTGACTTTCTTGATTTTGAGGCTCTTTAAGTATGCTTCTGGCTTGTCTGGATCAAACTTGATGCCATCAAAAAATTCTTCTACACCACGAGATGTATTTGTGGGAATGTCAGCAGTAGCTATTCCTGCTTCTTTTGCTGCTTGTTTCCAAATATCTTCACGGTTGACTTTATTGATTAATTCCTTCGCTTTGGCACCATTATTAGCTATGTAATCTTTGGGCAAGAAGTTCCAACGCACACTTTCTGTAATAAACCACAAATCATGGCTCTTGTAAGGATAAGAAACGCTACCTCTTCCATCTTTCCAGTAGTAAGGTGCCATTGATTTATCATTTACTGTGCGCCCATCACCCATGTCGTAATTGCCTTGAAATGGCCCTGCCAAAATTTCTGCTGGTAGATTAAAATAGTTGCGTCCACCGAGAATTTCTGCTGCTTCTTTGCGGTTGTCAAAATTATCTAACCATTGCTGCGCTTCCATAATTCCTTTTAAAAGTGCTCTGGTGGCTTTGGGATTTTTATCAACCCAATCACCTCTCATCGCAAAATATTCTTCCGGGTGATTCTTCCAAATTTCTGCTGTTAATGTTGCCAAAAAGCCAATTTTGTCTTTGACAATACGATAAGGCCAAGGATCGCCGGTACTGAAGGCATCCATTGTTCCTGTCTTCATGTTGGCGACTGTTTGCGCTGCCGGCACCGTTAGCAACTTTATATCTGCATCTGGATCTATACCGCCGGCAGCTAACCAATAGCGAATCCAAAAATCTTGGTTGACTGCGGGAAATGTTTGAGCTGCTGTGAAAGGTGCGTTGCTTGATTTGAGTTGGCTAAATAAAGATTTAGCGCCAGCAAGTTGCAAGCTAATACCCTTGCCTTGGTGCTTACTTGCGATCGCAATTCCGTTCCCATGGGTATTCAACTGCGCTAAAACATACATGGGAATTTTTTGATTGCCCTTGGTAATTAAACCTTCTGTAATTAAATGTGGCATTGGCATCTGCCATTGTCCGCCATCAATCCCACCACCAGCAGATCCAATTTCAACATTATCCCTTGCCGAACCCCAAGAAGCTTGCTTGGAAAGTTCAACATCAGTCATGCCATACTTAGCAAAAAAGCCTCTTTCTTTGGCAATAATTAAAGGCGCTGCTTCAACAATCGGAACGTATCCCAGTTTAACTTTAGTAGTTTCTGGTGCTTGTTCTGGACTAATATTCGCAACTGGCTGCACTGCTGACTGAGTTTGAGCGCTGCCACCACCTGGTTCTGGTGGATTTCCTAAACAACCTTTCAGTAAAACAGCACTAGCAGATAAACTTGCTGTTAATAAAAATTTGCGACGAGTAAATTGGTTGAAAAACTCAGACATGACAACCTCTGTGTAATAAATTTGTTTTTTAGGTATGATAATTTTGGGCAAGAAAAACTTGGTGTTTCTTGCTCTATTAGGGCGTAATTAACGCTATAGACTATTGACCATCAGCCAACATCAAAAAAGGGATGGCACACATCATAAAAATTCTGTATTTGCAATCACGCTTTTGTATTTAGAAAATTTATTCACGCTGTTTCTTTTCAATAGCTTACAGCTTTTCAGACAAAAAAGTTCATTTCCAACCAGTGATTATTAAATAAATATTAGATTAGTGATATAAGAAAAAGTTTATATTAATGGCTAAATGTTACTTGGGATTACTATGGAAGAGCTAAACTCCTATTATATGTATCATTAAATATCTATGCTTGATATCAATTATGCATTTTTTAAGTAGATTTTGGATGTAATCATTGATAAAAACGATGATAATTACAGGCATATTTCTATGTATGTAAGAATTTACGAAATATAAATTAATAAAGCTAGTTGATAAAGACAAACAAGATATTAATAAGAGATAAATAAGAGATAAATAAGTATTACTGACATTGAATCGAGGTGCGCTACGTAGAGGAATCAAATTTTCTGAGGGTTCCTTTCCCTAGCCACAAGTACTTAGTCCCTAATTTTCCTTGACAAATTTCAGGGATTGTAGTTAGAAATGATGATCGCTATTTTGCATACTATATATAGTTGTCATATAGTTGTCGAGAAACAATCGCATACCAAACAATACCCTTTACCTTTTCCCCTTCGCCTTCTTATCCCACGAGCTACGAACTTTAAACAATGAGGGGTTCGGGGAGCTATAAGTTCCGCGCTCATGCTACGCATAGAGCGTCGGGATACATTTCTCTAGGGAAGAGGATTTTACTTTTGGAGCGATCGCACTTTTTAAGTCATGTTCACCAGTAAGTTATACCTAGGTGGACATAGTTAACCAAAGTATGAAACCCTATCAAGAAGAAACTTTTAACTGCTATCTTCTGCCCTCTGCCTTTTATACAGGGAGTAAAACATAAAATTGATGAAAGCAATGTCTAGTAAACAGCTGCCACCCCATATGTGTACTTCTGAACTTGCATCTATTGTGGGCGAAGATGCTGTATGTCTTTGGGAACATTTAACACCTACTGAGCAAAAACCTTTATTAGAAGCAATATCATCTGGAAATCATCCTATTTGTATTGTTTATCCCCAAACTACAGAACAACTAGCTCGTGCGATCGCCCAAGCCCACCATAATAACTGGCGAGTTCTTGCTTGTGGCAGTGGTAGTAAACTCAGTTGGGGAGGGTTAATCAAGGAAGTTGATTTTGTAGTTAGTACAGAACGTCTCAAACAGTTAATTAATCATGCCGTCGGCGATCTGACAGTTACAGTCGAAGCGGGAATGAAGTTCTGTGAACTCCAGTCTATTTTGGCTAAAGCTAATCAATTTCTTGCCCTTGATCCTGTAGTGCCAGAATCAGCAACTATCGGTGGTATTGTTGCTACAGCAGATACAGGTTCTCTCAGGCAGCGTTATGGTAGCGTTCGCGATCAACTGTTGGGCATCAGCTTTGTACGTGCCGATGGACAAATCGCTAAAGCCGGAGGACGAGTGGTAAAAAATGTTGCCGGTTATGACTTAATGAAGTTGTTTACGGGTTCTTACGGCACTTTGGGAGTAATTACTCAAGCCACGTTTCGTGTTTATCCGTTACCGCAAATATCGGGAACTGTAGTACTGACTGGCACGGCAGAGAATGTATCCCAAGCAGCTGCGACTCTGCGTAATTCAGCACTGACACCGACTCAGGCAGATTTACTTTCTTCTCAACTAGTATCTAGCTTGGGCTTAGGTAAAAAATTGGGATTAATTGCACGCTTCCAAAGTATAGCTGAGAGTGTGAGGGAACAGTCAAACCGACTTGTGGAAGTAGGACAACAGTTGGATTTACAAGGAATTATTTATTCGGCAGCAGACGAAGCTGATTTATGGCAAAGATTACGAGAATCAATTCATTCTCGTGGCAATGAGTCGGTAATTACTTGCAAAATAGGAGTATTACCCACAGCTGCACTGAAAGTTTTAACTCAGGCGCAAAAGGGTGTAATTCATATTGCTAGCGGTTTGGGGGTATTGCAGTTTGAAAGTGAAGTAGGGGTTAAGCAAGTTTTACAGATGCGATCGCTCTGTGAGGCGAATAGGGGTTTTCTGACTATTTTGGAAGCGCCAGTGATGGTTAAACAAAAATTAGATGTGTGGGGTTACACTGGCAATGCTTTGGAGATCATGAAGCGACTAAAAGTACAGTTTGACACTAAAGATATTTTAAGTTCTGGTCGTTTTGTGGGTGGAATTTAGGCAATAAACCACAAAGACACAAAGAACCCGAAGGGAAGAGGGGAGAGGAATTTAATATGCAAGTTTCGGATGATTCTATTCAGAACATAGCGAGTTTGAAGAATTTGAAGGGGTTTGATGCTAATCATCCGCCCGATCCAAAGTTGATTGATAGTTGTGTGCATTGTGGGTTTTGTCTTTCGACTTGCCCTAGCTATCGGGTGATTGGCAAGGAGATGGATTCTCCTAGAGGACGTATCTATTTAATGGATGCGATTAATGAAGGCGAAATTGCACTGAATACGGCAAGTGTGGAACATTTTGATTCTTGTTTGGGTTGTCTTGCTTGTGTGACGACTTGCCCTTCTGGTGTGCAATACGATAAGTTAATTTCTGCTACTCGCCACCAAGTTGAACGTAATTATCCGCGCAGTTTTTTTGATAAATTATTGCGGCAGGTGATATTTTCTTTGTTTCCTAGACCAAATATTTTAAGAATATTACTGGTGCCATTATTTGTTTATCAGAAGTTAGGTTTTTCTAAGTTATTTCGCAATAGTGGTTTACTCAAGAAAATTTCTCCTCGATTGGCGGCGATGGAATCGATTTTACCGGAAATTACTTTGAAATCTTTTCAGAATAATTTAGCGGATGTGATTCCAGCAAAAGGTAAAAAACGCTATCGAGTCGGAGTAATTTTGGGATGCGTGCAGCGTTTATTTTTCTCGCCTGTGAATGAAGCAACGGTGCGAGTTTTAACTGCAAATGGTTGTGAGGTGATTATTCCTAAATCTCAAGGTTGTTGTGCGGCGCTTCCCGAACATCAAGGGCAAACTGAACAAGCTAAAGCTTTGGCTCGGCAGATGATTGATAGTTTTGAGAATACTGGTGTAGATTTTGTGATTATCAATGCTGCTGGATGTGGTCATACTTTAAAGGAATACGGTCATATTTTAGAAGATGATCCAGAATATCGGGAAAAGGCGAAGGAGTTTGCCGGAAAAGTCAGAGATGCACAAGAGTTTTTGGCGACAGTTGGGTTAACGACAAAACTTTCGCCATTGCGTGAAAAACCTTTAAATTTGGTTTATCAAGATGCGTGTCACCTCTTGCACGGACAAAAGATTAGCGTGCAACCACGGCAGTTGTTACAGCAAATTCCAGGGGTGAAATTGAAAGAACCTTTAGATGCTGCAATATGTTGTGGTAGTGCGGGAGTATATAATATGCTGCAACCGGAAGTAGCGGAAGAATTAGGAAGGCAAAAAGTCTGGAATTTATTGAATACTGGTGCTGATTTGATTACTTCACCTAATCCGGGTTGTGCATTGCAGATTAGTAAGCATTTAAAATTGCAAGGTAAGGAAGTAGCGATCGCTCATCCGATGGAGTTGTTAGATTATTCAATTCGAGGAGAGAAGTTAAAAATTTAATCTCACCCCCTACTCCTCTCATTTGTTAAGGCTATGGTGTACACACAAGTCTATTTTTTCTCATTACCATGCTCTGCATGGTGATGAAAATTGGAAGGCTCTGCCTCATGATTAGAGGCGGAGCCTCAATCCATGCTTTTCCAGCCTCCAGCCTGGGAAAGAGGAAAGTTTTTGGGGCTGAAGTTTGAGCTTTTGAGGATGCGATCGCATTCTTTCTGGACGTATTGCCATCCAAAATTACGATTCGCTGTAGGATAAGTTAAAGAATCATCTCAGTATGAACTAGAGCGATCGCCTTTTATGAAAATTTTTGTATCTGCTGCTTACTAAGGAAGCTTTTTCTAAAAATCCAATGATGATGAAAGATGAGAAAAAGACTAAAAAGCAGCTGATTAGAGAATTAGCTGCGCTGCGTCAAAACTTTTCTAACTTACAAAAATTAGTTGTTCAGCAGCAGGCAAAAGCGGTACAGCAACAGAAAATGCAGCGAGATCAACGACTCACAAATAGGGAGCATTCCATCCAGGGGGATTTGAACTTAGATATTGTGCTTCAGAAAAGCCAGCTGTACGAAAAAACTCAAGCTCTCCTGCAAAAAGAGCAGGCTCTCAAGCAGGTGATTCAAAGTATCCGCAATTCTCTAGACTTAGAAACTATTTTTGCCACAGCAGTACGTGAGATTGCTCCGCTTTTAGGAGCCGAGCGAGTTCATATTGTGCAGTACCTACCCGAACGTCAACTGTGGTTAAATGTGATGGATTATTGCCAAACTCCAGAGCTACCAAGTGCTTTGGGGTTAGAAATTCCTGATGTTGGCAACGAGATTGCCGCCCGACTCAAGCGCTTGGAAGTTGTGCAAATAGAAGACTCCAGCACTTGTTCAGATGAAATTAATCGCAGCTATGCTCAAACTTATCCTGGAGCGTGGTTGTTAGTACCATTGCACTTTGGCTCTTCGATTTGGGGCAGTCTCGGCTTAGTCAGAAATAAGCAACCGTTGTCTTGGCAACCAGAGGAAGTAGAATTAATCCTGGCAGTAGCCGATCAACTAGCGATCGCTATTCAGCAATCTATACTCTTGCTGCAACTACAAGCCGAACTCACCGAACGTCAGCAAATAGAAACTGCACTGCAACAAAAGCAGTATTTTCTGCACAGAATTTTGGAAACAACTCCAGACATTATCTATGTTTATGATTTAGTAGAACAGCGCAATATTTATATAAATCGCCAAATTTGGGAGATTCTTGGCTACACCTCACACCAAATTCAATCAATGGGAGAGACTGTATTACCAACTCTTGTTCATCCGGATGATATGCCAAGAGTTACAGAACACCTTAAAAGTTTTCTTAGTCTCAATGAAGGTGAAGCCACTGAAATAGAATACAGAATGAAACACGCTCATGGGGAGTGGCGTTGGTTGAGTAGTCGTGAAACTGTATTCACGAAAAATGCAGATGGTGTGCCAGTACAAATTTTAGGTGCGGCTAGTGATATCACTAAGCGCAAGCAGGCAGATGAACAAATTTGTGAACAAGCTGCTTTGCTTGATATTGCTACAGATGCAATTGTGATTCAAGATTTGGAAAACAAAATTTTATTCTGGAACAAAAGCGCCGAGCGAATTTATGGTTGGCAAGCACAAGAAGCTTTGGGTAAAAATGCCAATCAGCTCCTGTACAAGCAAAAATCGCTGCAATTGAAAGAAGCTCTAGACCAAGTTAACCTTGTAGGTGAATGGTATGGAGAATTATATCAACTAGGCAAAGATGGTAAAGAAATAATCGTTGCCAGCCATTGGACTCTTGTACGTGATCAACAAGGTACTCCAAAATCTATCCTTACTGTCAATAGCAATATCACACAAAAAAAACAACTCGAAGCCCAGTTTCTTCGTGCTCAACGATTGGATAGCTTAGGTACCCTTGCAAGTGGCATTGCTCACGACCTCAATAATATCCTGACTCCAATGCTAATGTCTGCTCAACTTTTGCAAATGAAAATCTCTGATGAGCAACATCAGCCACTAATTCAAACCTTGACGAATAATACTCAACGCGGTGCTGCTTTGGTTAAGCAAGTGTTATCGTTTGCTCGTGGTGTTGAAGGTAAGCGCACGATTTTACAGCTTCAGCATTTAATCTTAGAAATTAAGCAGTTTGCTCAACAAACTTTTCCCAAACACATCGAATTTAGTATAGAAATTGCATCAAACCTTTGGACTATTTCTGGAAATGCTACACAACTTCATCAGATGTTAATGAATCTGATAATTAATGCTCGCGATGCCATGTCTAACGGAGGGATTTTGAGTATCACTGCTGAAAATTTCTACGTTGATGAAACTTATGCCAAGATGAATCTTGATGCTTCTGTTGGCCCGCATATTGTTATTAATGTTCAGGATACTGGAATCGGTATGCCTCCAGAAATATTAGATAAAATTTTTGAGCCTTTTTTCACAACTAAAGAAGTTGGACAAGGTACAGGATTGGGACTTTCAAGTGTACTTGGTATTATTAAAAGCCACGACGGTTTTATTAATGTTTATAGTACTGTTGGTAAAGGAACGCAATTTCAAGTTTTTTTAAAAGCAGTAGTACAAAAGCCAACGCAACAAACAACAGAGACAGAATTACTTGCAGGCAATGGAGAATTAATTTTAGTAGTAGATGATGAAATAGAAATTTTAGAGATTACTAAAACAACTCTTTTGAGATATAACTATAGAGTTCTTACTGCTAAAAATGGTATTGAAGCAATAGATATTTACATTCAAAATCGAGGTGCAATCAGTGCAATTCTGGTTGATATGATGATGCCTATTATGGATGGTTTAACTACCATTCGTACTTTGCAAAAAATTAATCCACTTGTTAAAGTTATCTCATCTAGCGGACTTTCAGAAAGTAAGCAGCTTTGTCAAGTATGTGGCACAACAACATTTTTGTTAAAACCATATTCAATTAAGCAATTATTAGAAGTTTTACATAATACTATTAATTAAGTTTTTGAGCCCTGGCGACTAGAAGTCGCGGCTACACAAACATAGATGCCGGAGGCGGTGAGGGGTTCGCATCTCCTACGAAGTTATACTATTTCACGAAAAGGCTGATATGGATGTACCCCACCGCCTACGGCACCTCCCCTTAGTAGGGGGAGGTTGGGAGGGGTTGAATATGAATCACTCAAAAAGTGAAATGGTATTAGCGCGCTGCAAAGGTTGCGATCACATATTCCCAAGGGGTGCAAGTGTTGATGTGTACCAGATCTGGATGCAAGCGATGTAATGCCTGAAGATGTGCAAATTCTGAGTAAACTTCTGTTGCAGGTAATACCACTTGTTTTACTTTGGTTCTGTGGCGGATGATTGCATCTACTACCAATTGGCAAATACCGACTATCGTCACTTCAAAATCCACTTATTACATTTGTAACTAAGTGTGCAAGGCTAATTTCTGCGACGCAAATCCCAGCAGAGTCAGTGTAGTCTACCATGTGCATAACTAGTCAAAAGTGAATAGAAAATAACTTCTATAAATCTATCTGAAGGTAAATTTGACCATAAAGCAATCATCAGTAAACTTTCAATGCAAAGCCCTTTTTTAGTCTCATAAATTCTTATGATAGATATTTATATTATTGACCTATTTGTTATTGGTCTACTATTACTATTTGTGACATTGGGGTCGGGTTGGATTTCGCGTCTACCCCTTTCTTTTGCCATTATTTATTTAGTAGTTGGTATTATTTTAGGCCCTTATGGTTTTGAATTAATTCAATTACGTCGTGCTGGAGTATTCAATGCCCAAGTACTAGAGCGTTTAACAGAATTTGTAGTAATTATTTCAGTTTTTAGTTGTGGTTTAAAAATTGTTCGTCCATTGGGCTGGCGTTCTTGGAGTATTACAACGCGGCTCATAGTATTTTTGATGCCATTTTCTATTTTTGGAATAGCTATTGTAGGCAGATTATTTTTAGGTATGAATTGGGGAGAGGCAATTTTGTTAGGAGCGATTCTTGCTCCTACAGATCCAGTTTTAGCTTCAGAAGTTCAACTGACTGATACAAATGATGAAGATGAGTTACGTTTTGGTTTAACTTCAGAAGGTGGGTTAAATGATGCTTTAGCCTTTCCATTTGTTTATTTTGGTCTTTATGCTTTAAAAGATAATAATTGGAATAACTGGTTAAAAAATTGGGTAAGTATTGATTTAATTTGGGCTATTGCTGCTGGCATTGGCATGGGAGTTATTGTAGCTAAAGCAGTAATATGGATTGAGCATAAAATTCAAAAACGTCGTCGTCCTGATGAATTGATGGAGGATTTTATAGCCATTAGTACAATTTTATTAACTTATTCACTCACAGAAATTGTTAATGGCTATGGATTTCTTGCTGTATTTGTAGCTGGGTTAGTTGTACAGAGAAGTTATAAAAATCCAGAACATACCGTGGCAAAATTGGAATTCATAGAGCGCATGGAAAAGCTATTAGAAGTAGGAACCATTTTACTATTGGGTTCAATATTATTATTTCAACCCATGCTCACTTATGCGAGCCAATCCTTATTAGTAATAGTATTTTTGTTTTTTATCATTCGACCCCTTGGTGCTTGGATAAGTACAATTGGTAAACGTTCCCCTTCTTCACGCCGTCGTTATTTGCATCCATTTACCCGTGGGTTGTTTGGTTGGTTTGGGATTCGTGGTGTAGGCTCTTTATATTATCTTGCCTATGCCTTTGGTCATGGTTTGAAAGGCAAAATAGGTGAAGAAATTTCTTGGATTACTTATACAACTATTGTTGTTTCTGTAATTATCCACGGTATTAGCTCCACTCCATTAATGAATTTGTATGAACGCTATATTGCTGAACGTAGAGATACTCATCCGCCTGCAACAATTAGTGAATTTGAGTAATTTTGTGCGATCGCCCCTCATACCAATGCGTGGATTTTGGAATTTGCGAAAAGTTTGTATACGCGGAGTGACTTCCCGTAAGGGTGCGGTGAGCAGCGCCTTGGTGAGCCAGCGCTCTTGGTAGGGTTTCCAACGGACAGTTCCTACAACGGGGCGAAGCCCTCCGAAGTCTCCCCAACGGGGGAAACCCCCGCACGGCGCTTCTGTTGGCAACGGACTGTCCTCCTCCACAGGCGACTGGCGTAGACACGTAGACGGACGTAGTCCGGCTTCTCGCAGAGTAGTGGATAAGCGAAAGTAAGGCTTCCCCGACTTGTGGCGACTGCGTACACGCGAAGCGGGTTCTCGTTAGAGTACCCGGAGGGAGGTTTCCTCCGCTCAAACTTTTCAAGACGGATTTTGGATTCAAAACATTGATTAATAGGCTAGTCCACAATTTTGAAACAAGACTCCCACGTGCCAATTTGGTATAAAACTACAAGGTACTTAAATCATCACAAAATAAATAAGGGCATCTTTTTATAGACGCCCATTTTGCAGGAGAACACCCACAAGGGGTGAACCTACGCTTCCCAACTATCAGCAACAGTGACTAATTTGCGATTAGCCACACTCACAATCACAGGTGTGATTACAGTAATATTAGTCACTATAAAATAGATTAGCCACTGTATTAATACTTAGAAAAATTATAACTTACTAGGACAGTAAGTCAGTCAAAATGTAAAAACACAAACCCCTAAAATATTGGGAAATTTGGGGGTCTTATTAGCCGCAAAACTTACAATTTTGCAATGGTTAATTACACTTGATCATCAGCTAAAGTGAATACTTATAGTGATTAATTATACCAGGAATTGAACTTAAAAGTAGCCACGAAATTGTATTTAACCGAAAATCGAAGAGAGTTACATCAGCTGTATTAAATAGTATCCATGCTCCATAGACTAGCAAATAACTAAAAAAGATTAATTTATCTTCTTTTTCAAAATATTGTGAATTTTGTAAAAGTTTAGCTCCCCCGATAAAAATCCAGCCTAGTAAAACACAAAATAAGAGAGTGGCTGGCAACCCAATTTCTGCACAGAGCATCAAAAACAGATTATGGGGATGACCTAACCAGATTTGTGTTTGTGTTTCGTAAAGTTGAGTAAAATTGCGTAAACCCCAACCAGTCCAAGGACGCTTTTGAGACATCGACCAAGCAAACTGCCATTGGGTTTTGCGCAGTAGTCCTATCGGTCGATCTGGATACAATTGGTCGTTTAATCGCGCCCAAAAGTAAGCTGGAACAATTTTACGAAACCAAGCACCAATTGATAAGGGAGCAAAAGCAGCTAAAAATATGCTTGTCACAAAGCCAGTGACGCCAGCGACAGCAATATGCCAGCCCTGATATAGGGCATAGGCTAGACAAGCAAAACAAGCGATCGCCCATCCATTTCGAGAATTAGTCAAAATCAATGCCACGAAATTAGCAATCACCACTACAGTTAGGAAAAGCAAGGAAAGGGTAGCAGAAATTCTTCCCTGTTCCTCCGAACTTCTGAGCCTCGCTTTACGAGGGGCTAACGCTAACGGAGGAAACCTCCGCACCCTGCGGGAAGCCGCAGAAGCGTCTAAAGAGTTCTCTGTGTTCCCTATCCCCTGTTCCCTATTTCTGTTGCATCTTATAAATACTTGATAAGTATCTAGCCATAATCCCAATCCAAGAATAAAAACTATCACCAAGTAGGCAGCCAAGATGTTTGCATACATAAAAATGGCAGCCATCCGCCCAGGTGGGTTTCCTCCCGGTGCGATCGCCCATCCCAGAAAGCCTTCCCATTGCTGGGTGGTATGCCAACTGTAAAATAGTTGCCCCAAGCCAATTACTACTATCGGGACAGAGTTAACTACCAAAATCCAAGATAGTCGTCGCAGTTGTTCTGGTGTTTGAATTAAGGTACTAAAGCCAGCAAAAAATAAAATGAAGGGTAAGAAATTAAATAAGCCAAGAATTGCTTCTTTTTTGTCAAAAGCAAAGATGGTGGAAATGATTAACAATACAATGAAAAGCGCAAAACCTATATTTAGTGGATGATAAATAATTTTGCGACATTTTTGCAGCCATGTTACTAGCATTGCTAAACCCAAAACCACGCCCCCAATCAATGGGGTGAATGGAAAGACAAGCAATCCTAGCTCGGCACAATTCCAAGCAAATTGGAGCTTAGGATCAGGATGTTGAAGAAAAGGCAATTTATATTTTGTCATTAGTCCTTTGTTATTAGTCATTAGCCATTAGTGTTTTGTCTTTTATCTTTTGTTATGTTGTCAGTTATTTTTTGTTTTACACTGACGACTGACGAACGACCAATGACTCATGACTAATTACTCATGACTCATGACTATATTTGTTAAGCTAGTTCCCAACACTCTGTGCGGGTAAGGCGAATTTGAGCTATGGCAAAGATAGTTGGTATGATCCGACCGTAGTTGGTAGCGATCGCTCTCCAACCTAAATCAGCTAGAAACCAAGCCCACATCATCGGTCCTAAAAAGGCAAAAACACTGCGGACAACTCCATACCGAGCTGCACTCACAGCCATTCCCTGCCGTGCCATTTGCAAAGCGACGTAATTTTGAAACTGGCTGGCTGCTGCTACTCCTCCTTGAAGCGTAGCTTGCTTAGTAACTTGATAGGTGGCAAAGTGCATCGCAAATTGACGGGCAATTTGTTTGAGCAGTAATGGCTGAATGATGGAGGTAACAGCAAGAGCACTACCCCCTTTAACCAGCAATCCGAAAGGATCGCGCTGTAAAGACAACGGTAGTGGTTCGCTCAGTTGCGATTTAGCTAAATGACGCTGTACCTGTACAGTCAGTTTTTGCTTTTCTTTTTCTGGTAATTTTTTCCAAACCCGCCCCAGCAGATGTAAAAAGACTTCGGCTTCTAAATCAATCGTTGACAAATCGTCAGAATAGTTGATTTTTAAATACTTACACACTTGAATTAGCGCCTGCCGATATGTTATCTGGTTTGTACGCCCCCGCAATACAGTTACACCATCGGCCGCTAAAAAGCGAAAACGCTGTTCTAATGCGTCTAACCAAGCTTCGCGCCCTTGGCTCTGTATTTCTATCGGTTCAGGTGTTTGAACATAATCTAGGGGATTGAACTTACGGCTAAATAGAATTGCCGTCAAGTCCTGCAATTCGTCTTCTGTTGCCAGTTCAAGTGCCGCCCTTAGTTCATCCAATTTTCCTTCCTCCCTTCCATCAGCTTTTTCTGTACCTTATTCTACTATTAGCTTTTAGTAGTCTTTTGTTTGCTATGTAGTTGTCATGCTAGTACTAGGTATTAGGGATTGGGCCAAGAGGACGCACAGACACGCAGATAAGGAGAGGATCTTTCTCCCAGTCTCTCACTCCCTATCCTCTTCCTAGTCCCCTATTACATTTGCAGTAATTTACTGTGGCAATCATCTAACAAAGGGTATTTGCCGCTTTGGTTGAATATTTTCATTAATAATTTTTATTACAATTATGTTCCTATTGCTATTATAAGTTTCAGAATTCTTTTTTAAGAAATATTGTATTTATCTATACACAATTTCTAAATTGCAAGGGTGTACGATTACCGATTAAGCTCTTTCCTGATTAGTTAGGTATTTTTTCTTTTCACTAGAAAATCAAGTTAATTTTTCATTGCTTAGAATTAAAACAAATTTCTTTTACTATTTTTTTAGATTTTTAAGTGTTCGTATTATTGATGACACTATTTACACCAACTTATAATTAGATTTGTGTATCTTTCCGCCAAAATGTCAGGAAATTTAAATAATTAGCATTAAGTACAGAACAGACAGCTTTAACCAGTGTATTTAAGGTTGGTTTAAGTATTTGTTAGCTAACAATCATGAAGTTTTATCTAGATAATTTTATCTTGAATTTATCATGTTTTCGGTGGATTTAAGACTTAACTTCATAAATAAAGCATCGATTACTTAAATGATTTGTTGATTCCTGGTTGTAATGACAATGGGCCAATAATACCGTTAGCTCGGTGACAAAAATTTATTGGATAATAGAGGAGTTAATAACTGATGAAAACAGTACTCAATTTAACGCAGCAATCAGTAATAGCAGAGATTGAAAGTGTTTTAGACACTTATCCTTATCATCCTCATCAACAAGCTTTTGCGATTCCTGAGTTACGCCAAGATTTGATCACGTACGTCTTCAGCCGTATTCCTTGTCTTTACAGTGCGATTGAGCCTGAACAAGCTTGCTGGTTAAACTACAAATTACCTCGCACTCCTTTGGAACATCAAATACATCTACAGAATTTGATTCACCAAGGAGTTTACTCAATTATGCAAGAGAAATCTGATTGGATTAGCCATCATTTTTGTGAAACAATTCAATCAGGCTGTGAACCATCTCACTGGTTTGGTTAAAAACAGTTAAGTAGGCAGTTGATAGTTAGTGTTCTTAATTAACTACGAACTATTAACTACCATACTGACAGGCTTTATCTGTAGTATTTATATTAAAAACTACAGTTTATTTTCTAAACCTGCACGGCAAAACACAGTATAAGCTGATTCTCTTACTAAGCATTTTTATCTTTCAATGGGTCATGCCCCCAATTCATTAATGAGTAGCGCCAGCGTGTATGTTCCACATCACCATCAGGTTTTTGTGCTAGATGCCTGTGAATGTAACTAACAACTTTTTTCATGTGCGATACATCATCATCAGTGTAATCATCTTTTTTATTTTTTAGTAGTTCAACAATGCGTTTACCTGACTGATGTCCAATTGATTCTGAGTTTCCATCCTTTTGCCCAACTGATTGAGATTCCTCTGTTTTTAACCAAGTTTCTAATTCTTTGGTTTGCATATTAACTGAGTAATAAAACTGCTCAATCACTGATTGAACTTCTTTATTCATAAGTTTGTATTTATTGATCTATTTTTTCAAGAGCATCAGGTTTATGAACTGCTTGTTTTCCACTTTTGTCGCTTTCTACTAAGTACTCAGGATTATCCTCTGAGGCAGCGACGTGATGCCTTTTAATATTTGTAGGTGATGTTAGCTTCTTTTTCACTTCTCCAGTAGTTTCACCTTGAGAAGTATGCCAACTAACGCGATCGCCTTTTTTGAGTTCTTCAGTCATAGCTTGTGTGTCTCTAAAATTTGCTTTGTGTTAATTTTGTTGACAACAACATAGTAATTAATCAGTCTCTCGATAGAAAAATTTTTGACAATCCCTTTCAACCACCTAGAGCACCTAGAGATTGATTAATGATTTAGCATCTTAAATCACCAGATTAAATTTAAATCTTCAATCAACTGAGGAGATTCTTGTAAACCTTACCGTCTTTGATGATCACAATGAAGTTTTTAGCTGGGTTCTCGATTAACTTGATGTTCTCCAGTGGATTGCCGTTCACCAGCAGCAAGTCAGCCAGCGCACCTTCTTCGACAACACCCAACTTTCCGGGATAAGGATTGCGGGGACCAGATAATGCTAGCAATTCAGCATTTGTACTCGTTGCCATCCTCAGCACCTCAGCAGGCGTGTACCAGCGCACCATTTTCGCAAGCTGTGCTCCTTGGCGAGCAGCTTTTTTAGCGCTGTATAACGTATCGGTACCCCAAGCTGTTTTGAGATTATATTTCTTAGCCAGTTTATAGGCAGTGTCCGTACCCTGAGACACTTGCAGTTGTCTGGCGCGATTGGTCGAACCTTCCGGATATGGATTTGCATCTTCATCATCAAGGAACGGCTGGATACTTAACCAGATACCCTTGTCAGCCATTAACTTAGCGGTCTTCTCATCCATCAGTTGACCATGTTCAATGCTCTTCACCCCAGCCCGAATTGCTGTTTGAATTGCAGTAGGCGTATA
This sequence comes from Chlorogloeopsis sp. ULAP01, assembly GCF_030381805.1. NCBI lineage: Bacteria > Bacillati > Cyanobacteriota > Cyanophyceae > Nostocales > Chlorogloeopsidaceae > Chlorogloeopsis > Chlorogloeopsis sp. ULAP01. The sequence continues at coordinate 20,527 of NZ_JAUDRH010000003.1, read as the reverse complement.
GGCGTGAACGGCGACGTAGGTGTTCCAATTCGCGGCGGCATCGACGGCGGCTTTAAACTCGGCTTCAGTGTATTGACTGACATCTATCGGGTCGTAGCTTGATGCTACACCACCACCTGCCGCCAGCTTAATTTGGCTGGCCCCCCGCATCAGTTGCTCACGGGTTCTGCGGAGTACCTCATCCACCCCATCGGCGATCGCACCTACTCCATATTGTTCGGCCAGACTAAGCTTAGAAGTCGGCGTTCTGGGCAGTTCTTCAAGTTTACGAAAGTCTCCATGACCACCAGTTTGTGAAATCATCGCCCCCGAAGGCCAAATTCTCGGCCCAACGACCTTACCACTGTCAATCGCCTTCTTTAACTCAAACACTGGCCCCGCCATATCCCGCACACTGGTAAACCCACGCATGAGCATGGCCGTAGCATTTTTCTGCAATTGTCGAAACGCAAGCTCTGGCGAGCCACTAGTGGCCATCGCCATTAGGTCATCAACCTCAGTCGTCTCCATAAACAGGTGGGTATGAGCATCGATCAGTCCAGGCATCAGCACACGCCCCTTGCCGTTAATCCGGGTCACGCTACCTTCTGCTGGTGTAGGAATCGAGGCTGTAGAAATCGTCTGAATCTTGTTGCCCACCACTAATACGTTAGAAGGAGCAGACAGTTTCTCGGAGGTGCCGTTAAATATCTGCACATTTTCAAACAAGATGCTAGTGAGTTCCTGACTTTTGCTCTTCGGAGGTGACTGACCTTGAGCAAATCCCATTTGTGCCATGAATCCAGTTAGCACCAGTAGCAAAGTTGCTAAGACGATCTGGTAGCGAAATCGCATATGCACATCTCCAAAATAGCAATGAATGTATCTATTTAACGCTAGTTTTCATACTAGAAATCTAGTGCAAGAACTTTAAACTCCAGACACAGAATATCAGCAGGTTTTCGTACACAGCCTAGTCATACTAATTTTGGATCTTGGATTAAAACCATTGATTAGTAGGGTTGTCCAGAATTTTGAAACAAGACTTCCTACGCCATGTTAATGTCGCATTAGCTTGGCTATACTTCAATAGATTTACAATGAGTAGCGCCATTAAAATAAATAAACACAAAAAATAAGAAATTTATAAGCAAAAAATAAAGGTCTTGTTAGAAAAATAAGATTATTTACCAAATAATTTTTTGTTTTCAGTTCAGGATAATGGCTAGCACTTTGACTAAGCTCAATTAAAGCTGCTGAAGTCATAATAAACTGCAATAAATAATAATAAATTATTTGCTTTTTATCATTTTATTGCTTTAACTCTCTATAATGTGGAGTACTAAATAATAGAAAGCAACTAGAAAGTGTGTAACTGAGTTGAAAATAATGGAATTAAGAAACAGCAAAGGCAATCAAAATAACCAAGCGAATCAGGCTCTTAATAATAACTCAAACAAGCTTTGCGATCAGTTATTAAAGCGATTTGTTTTGTATTGCAGCAATATGCTGTTAGTCGCGATCGCGCTTTTGGTTTCTCCTGTGCAAGCAGAAGATAGATTAGTTGTTATTCAAGATTCCGAAAGCGTTACTCCTGAACTCGAAACCTTGTTCTTCAATGCAGATCCCTCAGCCTCAAGAGTAAGCATTTTAGTTTTAAAAGCGATTATTCTCAACAATGAGCAACCTCACAAATCTACACAAGATTCGCTCTCGTCCGTTGCTTCAACTAAAGATATTAATTTAACGCGATCGCTCAATCAGGCTGCTAATTTATTGCCTGAACCGTCTATTGCATCTATAGAGTCAGCTTCCTGGCTCAATCATATTGTTCAGGCTGATGTCCCCACTCCACAGCCTTCCGAACCATTCTCTCAGCCTGGATCAAGCAATGCTCCAAGGGAGCCGCTAGGCGAGCCTTGGCAAATCTCGGTGGAACCCTATTTTTTTATACCCTTGGATGTACGTGCTGATGTAACAGCTGCCGGACGGAGTGCCTCCATTCGTGCAGGACTAGGAGAAATATTGAATCTTGATCGCGCCTTTGATGCTGGACTACGGTTGGAAGCACGAAAAAATCGATTTGGGTTAATACTGGACGGTTTCTATCTCTCTGCTGGACAGAGCGGAAATCTTGGGGTGACTTTTCCTCAAGGAAGTCTGCAAAGCCTTGGAATCAATACCGATGTCAGATTGAGTACGGATGGAAGTGTATCTGTCCGTCAAGGCACTATCAATTTGGCAGCATTTTATCGTGTGCTTGACACGCCTTTAAACAACCCGGCAAAATCATCTAATCTCTACCCTAGATTGGTCATAGATCCAATTTTAGGACTCCGAACCAACATTCGCAAACAAGAGATAGAAGTCGATAACATTCGCATCGGCAACACTACTGTTCCGGTTGAGCGAGACTTTCGCTTCTCTAGAACTACTGTGGAACCATTAATTGGCGCACGGATCGAGTTAGATTTGTCTGAGCGTTGGACGATGGGCATCCGAGGGGATGTATCTGGTTTTAATATCAATGCTGATCGAGACATTACCTGGAATCTGTTGGTCGGTACTCGGTATCGCCTGTCTCCGACTACATCGCTTCAACTTGCCTATGGCTTCAACGATTTTGACTTTGAGGATGGAGAAGGGCTAAGACGAGCCAGATTAAATTTACATCAGCAAGGGGCATGGCTGAGTGTGATGTTTCAGTTCTGACGATTGCTTTGAGTCTTCACCGATAGATTTCCGCTCAATGTAGCTTAAAATTTTATTTACAAATCAGCTTTTATTTTCAGTCTCAAATATCTCAGATAAACGTGAGCATCATACAAATTTTGAGAACCCTTGCGCCAGAGAGTTGAGGCTCCTGCATTTATAACACCTGGAGATTCGAGCGTACCATCCGAACTTTGCTCAGTAACATATTTTGGGCTATTTTTATCCGCTTTTTCTTAACATTCAGTATTTCTGGTTATGGGATAATCCATTTTGTCAGAAAATAACGATTCTTATCTGTGAAACCTGCCTGACGATATAAGTTTTGTGCTTTTTGATTTTCTCTTTCAACTTCTAGATGAACTGCTTGGATTCCTAAATCATCACAAAAATTTTCTATAAATTGAATGGTCTTTTTCCCTACTCCTTTTCCTCGATAACTTTCCCTAATATAAAACTCATCAATCATTGCGTCACGACCACGGTATTCCAAACTGTAGCCAAAAGTCAGAACAATATATCCAACTGCTTGGTTATCTTGATGAATCAGCCAAACTCTTCCTAAAGAGTCATCCTTCAAAATTCCTGCTAAGGCAGCACGAATGATGGTTTCATTATACTTAATACCCTCATATTCGTAAAACTCTTGAATAAACTGAATGAGAGTTTCAGTATCAGAACTATCGGCAAATTTAAAATATATTTCCATTGGTGATCTAAAAATTTTCGCGCCAGGGACTATTGTCCCCGGCGCTCTAACTACAACGCTATGTAGTTAAGAAAATACAATTACTATATTATGATTATTCAATGCAAAAATCAATAGGGTTTGCATAATTTTACATAAATATAGAATGACTAAAATCAGCCAAATAAAAGAATTCAGAATTCAGAATTCAGTGGTCATAATTAACCTAAATATCAACACAAAGAATGAGGTTTAAAAGCGGAAAAATTTATTTTTGATTTTGACCACAAGGGAAAGAGGTATTATACCTTTAGCCATCAGGAGTGCAGTATGCCATTCTGAATTCTGGCTCCTGGCTTCTGATTACTTGATTTTGCCTATATCTCGACCTATTTTTTCTATTTGAGCATAGTTTTCATTTTTAGTAGGGATGAATTCACTTGCTTGTAAAAGTTCGAGAATTTCTTTGTCTTCTGGCTCTTTTGGATCTAGTTTAAAGAAAGCATTCTGAACTTTTTTCGTAAAATCTTCCCCGTAGCGTTGTTTAGCTTGTGGGTTTAGTACCCAGTGGTAATCATAATAAGGAGGAGTACGCCATAGAACTTCAACTCTATTCAAATCAACTTCTTTGGCATCAACACGCTTCAACCAAACTTTTTCATTAACAGCGCCAGCATCATAGGTTCCTGCTTCAACCAACTTGATAGTTTTATCATGGTCACCAGAAAAGCCTGGTTGTCCTTTAAAATGTGTTAATTTAACACCAGCTTGTTCGAGGAAATATTGTGGCATTAATCGCCCAGAGGTGGAAGACTCGCTGCCGAAGGTAAAAGTATATCCTTTGAGTTGTTTGAGGTCAGCAATATCTTTAAATGGTTTCAATTTAGTCTTTTTATTAACAATGAAGACACTGTGGAACTTTTCGTCTACATCACGTTGAGCGATCGCTTCTGCACCTGGTACTTGTAATCTTGCCTGTACGCCAGTCAAACCACCAAACCAGACTAAGTCTAAATCTCCTACTTTAAAGGCAGTAACTGCTGCGGTGTAATCGGTAACAGGCTTGTATTCTACAGGTACACCTAATTCCTTCTGCAAATAGGCGGCGAGTTTGGTGTATTGGCGCTGTAACTTTTCTGGATCTTGATCGGGAATTGCACCCGTTACCAAAGGTTTTACTTGGTTTGTGTTAGTTGTCCTATCGGAATTAGTTGAGCAAGCCGCTAAAGGGAGTAAGAAGATAATTAACAATCCTGATAGCAAAATTTTTTTCATTGTTTCAAAACTAATTGTTTTTCTATCAAGATTAAAATCTTACAATTCTATGCCCAAAAATCCAACTATATACACAATTGAAACATATCTTTTTGTGCAGACGTAACATGGCACATCTGTACATGATTTATGTGTATCGCTATTAATGTCAAATAGTATTATGTACGGTTGCTAAAATAGCGACGATATAAACCACAACTGGGTATAACCTGATTTCCTTGCAGCGTTACTAGTCCCATACTATGTAGCTTAAATACTAAAAGCTGTTCTATTTCTATAGGTATTGATGACTTCAGCACCTGATTGTAGGTCATTGCTAATTGCGGATGTTCTTGTAAAATTCGTAAGTGCCGATGTAAGTGATTACTATAAATGCCTGCATCTGTGGGGGCTGTTTGCACAAGTTGATTCAAACTTATGTCGCGCTGTGCTAGATAATAGAGAGCTTGCTGTACTAAGTATGGATGTCCACTAACGAGTTCCATAAGAGCAGATAGTTCGCGCTCCAAGAGATTAAGCCCATAACGTTGAGCTAAATCAATGACTTGCTCTTGAGTAAACGTTTGTAATTCAATTGCCAAACCTACATTAAAGGGTGATTTATTAATATCTAAAGGAATATAAACCTCAGTAGAATGAACAATAATTAGTCGGAGATTTTGCCACAAAGAGTTGCCACTATCTCCATAAGCTGCTTCTTCATACCAAGAGCGTAACAGCGTAAAAAAATCATCAGCAATTTCTGGATGTAAAAATACCTCATCAACTTGATCTAAAGCTAATACTAAAACACCATTAATATCGGGTAACAAACAATCTTCAAAATAAGCAGTGCAGTTACTCTTACTGCCAAAGGTTTCACTCCAGTAATTCTCTACCCGATGCTGTAGATGCAACTTCCGCGTGATTGAAGCGCAAAACCAGCGCAAAAATTTATCCAAGTCGCTAAAAACTGCTCGATCTGCTTGCTGGAGGTTGAGTGCTACAGTGTATGTTCTCGGTGTATCTCCACTCTGAGGGTGATGTTGCTTGGTATGAGCTAACATCCTCACCATTAAAGACGTTTTACCCATTTGGCTGGGTGCTTTAATGCGAATCAACGCGCCTAGTCTGGTAATCTCTTCATAACAGCGAGACTCAATTGGAGGACGTTCTATATAAAAAGCAGAATCTAGAGGTATCAGTCCAACTGGCGGCTCTAAGTCAGAAGATATTTTTGTGGTGACATTATTTTGCTTTTCTTCGTTTTTTTCCTGCCTATTTTGTTGTGCTATAATTGCCATTAAATTAGATTTACTAACTTTTTCTCCCAAACTTAATGAAAGGGTTTGCCATAATTTTGGCCCGACATCATGCTTGATATATTCAGGAGTATAGCCACTAACTGCGGCAATTTCGTCATATTTTTGACCTAGCCAAGCTCCTCGCAAAACAGCAATTTCTATGTTTTTTAAATGTCTAGATGTCTTAGCAAAAACAGCTGCATCTGCTACTTTTAAGGCTAATTCAAAAGATAGGGGTTGCTCTGGACTGGGGTTAGTCATTTTTCTGACTTAGGAATTAAGGAGTTGATTGGCAGTTATTCAAATTGGTGATAACGAACACAGATGAACACAGATAAACACAGATAATTTATCGGTGTGCATTTCGTGGTTTATTTATAGTCGATTTCACAAACATGATTTTTGCTTGCCATTTCAATTCACATCAGACGTAAAGTTGTATTTTTATTTTTTACAGCAGTAATTTACTGAGTCACTCCACTATCTGCATAAACTAAAGGAGATGGCTGCTCAGGCATAATTGCTTTGTCTGCAATCTGTTTAATTATTCTAGTAAATGGATGATGGGGATATTGTAAGGAAAATAAACCACAACTACCCATTTGCACTATATCTTCTGATAGTGGCAATATACCTGCAACTAAAATGTTGTATGTCTTTTCTAATTTCTGTTGCAGTGCCAAAAAATCCATCTTACTAGGAATTTTATTAATTATTAACATCATATTATTAACTTTTAACTGGCGAGCAACATCGACTGTTACTGCTGTCCCTTGAAAATCTTGACGGTCGGGACGCAAAATTATAAACAGTAGGTCTGAAATAGCAATTGAAAGTAAAGTTTCTCTACCTAAACCAGGGTGAGTATCGATAAATAAATAGTCTAATTCTAGCTCTTTAATTAAACGTTGAAATCCGCTATTTAATAAGCTAACGTTGTATCCTTCATATTCTATTCGCGCAATTTCATCAGCGTTGACGCTAGAAGGAATGAGGAAGACTCTACCTGCACCCTCAATTTTCAAATGGGAAGTGACATCGCAAGCTGTATCACTAATAGAAACACGATTCCACAAATAATCATTTAAAGTCTTGGTTGATGCTACCTCATCAACGCTAAATAAAGCATGAATTCCGGGTGATTGCAGATCAGTGTCAACTACTGCGACTCGATATCCTTTAAGCGCGATCGCTACTGCTATATTTGCTGTTAAGTTAGATTTGCCGGTGCCGCCACGAAAAGAGTGAATCGCGATAATTTTAGCCATAAAACACCTCTAACTCTCACAAGCTACTTCTAATTTCCTTCTGGCGCAGTACCTTTTTGACTTCATTTTGCAGTTTCGCCTTTTCCTGTGTCAGGGCTGCAATCTCTGCTCTTAATCTCGTTTCTGTTTTTTCATCTGTTGGCAATTGATTCCAAAGGTGGCTGGATGAAAAAGGCTTCAGTGTAGAATTTCCCATATTCATAGCATCAGTGAAACTGACAATACGAACCATTGTCGAGAACAGGGTTTTGATGTCAGTGCGATCGCTGTTTTGGGGCATGATTTACTCTATTCCCATCAATACCAGTGTTAGGAGTATGCTGACATCTTGCACCAGCTTTTCATCCCGCCAAGAAATCAATTTCTTGGCTTATACCTTAAGTCAGATAAATCTGACTAGAACAGTCTTTGAGTTCGTTTGAACGGACTTGTGCTATAAGGTTTGAGAATTGATTCTCTGGTGTGTTGGAGGGGTAGGTGCAAGATACCAACTAAAGAACTTTATCCTTAGTCTTTTCTTAGCTTTACTTTCTTATCCCCACTCAGGAAAGATCAGTTTGGAGCAAATTAAAGTTCAGAAAAACTGAGCTTGACAAAAAAATAATTATATGTGTCTTAAATATCTCTACTCATCAAAGCTAGGATTTGCTGGCGAATAGCTCCCAAATCGCCAACGCAAAAGGGTAGCATTTTGGGTTTCGATAATTTGCTCAATGTCAAACTCTACCAAACGTTGCGCCCCAGCAAAACTAGTTAATCTTTCTCGCTCCCAAATCACTTTTACTGTTCCGGTGAGTTGCAGAATATGTCCCTTAGTAAAATTGATGAATAACAAACCTGCCTGAGGATTAACAGCGAAATTACCCAAGGTTTGGAACATATTGTTACCAGCATAATCGGGAAACACCAGTTTGTTACTGTTTAAGACTTGCACAAATCCTGGAAATCCTCCTCGGTGGGAAGCATCTGCACCGGCTTTTTGAGCGTAACTACCGATAAAAAAGGTATCAGCTTGGGCAATCAAGTTTTGATGGGTTGTGCTCAAAGTCTGCGCGATCGATATTTGCAGTTCTGGCGATGATTCAGTAGTTTCTAGCTCTAAGTGACGGGCTTGAATGTATTTGGGACAGTTAAAAAATGCTTGCTCAATTGTAATGTTTATTTGTCTTTGGGGTTGAATTTCGGCTTGTCCATTGAGGCGCAAACGTTTGCGGTTTGTCAAATCAATTACCAATAAACCTATTTGATTATTGCCGTGCAGGTTGTGATGCAGTGGATCGCTTGGAACTGAGATAGCATCAACTTGTACTGTTTGCTGGTTCAATACTTTGACAAAACCAGGCTCCCCCGTGAGTAAGGATGCCCAAACTCTACCATTGGTGTCTACTGTACTGGCAATCGCTAATTGTTGGGTACTGAGGAAAATTTGAGCAGCTGGTTTAATCAAGTTACTAATGAGATGATGCAGAGTTTTTGCTTCTTCTCGCACTCCTGCTTGAGCTTGAACTGCGATTTCTCCAGCATGAAATTGCATTACTATTCTCCATCGTTTTATAACGATAATCTTACGAAGTATCTCAATTGCCCCAGATCAGTTTGATCTATATCCAATATTTGGTAAAACTGATCTTGGCATCTCGTGTCTATTATGGTATAGCAAAGAACATTGAATTTCTGCCAATATATTTTGTACCTAAGTCCCGATCGCAAAACGTGGCTACTCTTAAAGCTTCTCAACAAGGTTTGACAAAAATTAAGCAAGCTAGAATTGCTAAGGGATGGGCTGTGGATGATTTTAGATGGATTGAGTCAGCGAGCGAACTGCTCGGAGTTTATTGGCAAGAAAATGGGGTTCTTGCGGTTGGCATATCCGAAGGTACTTGGAAGCGTTTTTTAGCAGGAAAGCACCCAATTAATGCGGAGGCGTTTAAAGCCTATTGCCAAGTGCTGGAAATTGACTGGGAAGAAGTAATTGAAAAGCCAGACACAACAAACAAATCTCCATCTTTTTCCCCACTCTCCACTTCCCAAGACTGGGGTGAGGCTCCTGATGTCTCCATTTTTTATGGTCGTGAGGCAGAATTAAATACTGTTAAAGGTTGGATAGTAGAGGACAAATGCCGCTTAGTTACATTGCTGGGGATGGGTGGAATTGGTAAAACTACTCTAGCAGTGAAGTTGGCACAGGAAATTATTCCGAGTTTTGAGTATGTGATCTGGCGGAGTTTGCGTAATCCTGCACCGATAGAAGATATTTTGGCAGAACTGATTCAATTTTTATCTGGGCAGCAAGAAACCAATTTACCCACTCATCTAGATGGTAGAATTTCGCGATTGTTGAAGTGTTTGCGTGCTTCGCGCTGCTTGCTGATTTTAGACAACGTTGAGTCAATTTTACAGGCAGGCGATCGCACTGGTCGTTATCGTACAGGATATGAAGGTTACGGTCAATTATTCCAATGTATTGCTGATACTTCACACCAAAGCAGTCTCATCTTAACCTCGCGGGAGAAACCCCAAGGTATTGCTAAGTTTGAAGGGGAACTTTTACCTGTGCGTTATCTCCAACTTACGGGTTTACCAGACACTCCAGGGCGCGAATTATTCAAGCTCAAAGGCACATTTACAGCGACAGAAGATGAATGGCAAACACTTATTAACCGTTACGGTGGCAATCCTCTAGCTTTGAAGATTGTAGCTTCTTCTATTCATGATATTTTTGACGGCGATATTTCCCAATTTCTCGCCATTTCTCAACAAGGTAATTTTATCTTTGATGATATCCGCGATTTGCTAAATCAACAGTTCCATCGCCTCACCAACTTGGAACAAGAAATTATGTATTGGCTGGCAATTAATCGGGAACCAATTTCATTAGCACAATTGCAAGCAGATTTTGTTACTCACATACCACTGCGAGAAGTCATAGAATCACTCAGTTCTTTGCAAAGGCGCTCTTTTATCGAAAAAAGTTCTTCTGGTTTTTCTCAGCAACCTGTGGTGATGGAATATGTCACTAATCAATTAATTGAGTGTGTTTGTCAAGAAATAGTTAGTCAAAAAATTTCTCTATTTAAAAGCCATGCCTTGATGAAAGCCCAAGCCAAAGATTATGTAAGAGAAACTCAAATTAGTTTAATTTTGCAACCAATAATTGATGAATTAATTGTCCAGCTTGGTAGTGCAGAAAAAATAGCAAATTATATCAGTGAAATCCTCACTCAACTGCGGATGCAATCAACTCAGATAACAGGTTATGCCGGGGGAAATGCTCTGAATTTGCTGCACCATGCCCAAGTTGATTTGAGTGGTTTTGATTTTTCTCAGTTAAATGTTTGGCAAGCTTACCTTCAGGGTGTGAATTTGCATAATCTGAATTTTGCAGGTTCAGATTTATCAAGTTGCGTTTTTACGGAAACTCTGGGCAATATTTTATCGGCTGCTTTTAGCCCAGATGGTGAACTTTTGGCAACCTGTGATACTGATTGTCACGTGCGTTTGTGGGAAGTGAAAACAGGTAAATTGCTATTTATTTGTCAGGGGCATAGCAATTGGGTACGTTGTGTAGTGTTTAGTCCTGATGGAGAAATATTAGCGAGTTGTGGTGCTGACAAAACAGTGAAGTTGTGGAGTGTGCGAGATGGAGTTTGTATTAAAACTTTGATTGGGCATGAACACGAGACATTTGGCGTTGCTTTTAGTCCAGATAGTCAAATTTTAGCTAGTGCTAGTGGCGATCGCACGATTAAATTATGGGATATTCAAGATGGTAAATGCTTGAACACCCTCAACGGACATCAAGATTGGGTGCGTTGTGTGGCTTTTAGTGCGGATGGGCAAACCTTGGCAAGTGGCAGTAGCGATCGCACAATTAAGTTATGGAATGTGAGTAAAGGTAAATGTTCAACTACTCTAACAGAACATCAAGGTTGGGTGCGTTCAGTAGCATTTAGTCCGGATGGAAACATTTTAGCCAGTGGCAGTGGCGATCGCACGATCAAAATTTGGAACTATCGCACAGGTAATTGCTTAAAAACTTACACTGGACACACCAACGGAGTCTACTCGGTAGCATTTTCTCCCCAAGGTGAAATACTTGCCAGTGGTAGCGGCGATAATACAGTTAAACTTTGGGATACGCAAACTCATACTTGCATCAAAACTTTACATGGGCATACAAACGAAGTCTGCTTTGTCGCCTTCAGCCCCGATAGTCAAAGTTTGGTTTGTGTAAGTCTAGACCAAACCGTGAGATTATGGGATTCGCACACCGGGCAATGCTTAAAAACATGGTATGGCAATACAGATTGGGCGTTACCAGTAGCTTTTAGCCCAATCCCCCCCTTCATAAGCGGGGTTGGGGGGATCTTAGCGAGTGGCAGTAACGATAAAACAATCAAATTATGGAATTGGCAGACTGGCGAGTGCGTAAGAACATTACAGGGACACACAGACTTTATTTATGGCATCGCCTTTAGTCCAGACGGACAAATCTTGGCAAGTGGTAGTACAGATTCCTCAGTCAGATTGTGGAATGTTGACACAGGTAAATGCTTTCAAATTCTTCACGGACATACCGATTGGATAGATACAGTCGCCTATCATCCCCAAGGTAAAATAATTGCTAGTGGTAGTGCCGACTGTACGGTTAAGCTGTGGGATAACAGTACAAGTCAACGCCTCAAAACCTTAACTGGACATACAGAAAAAATCCTGGGAATTGCCTTTAGTCCTGGTGGAGAAATTATCGCTAGTGCCAGCGCCGACCAAACTGTAAAATTATGGGATTCGCAAACAGGTAACTGCATCAAAACAATTCTCGCCCATAATGCTCGAATTTACGCTGCTGTTTTTAGTCCAGAGGGGAAAACCTTAGCCACCGCCAGTACAGATCAAACCATCAAACTGTGGGATATCTCCACTCTTAAATGTCTCAAAACCTTTACAGGGCATACCAATTGGGTATTTGCTATTGCTTTTAGTCCCGATGGCAAAACCCTGGCTAGTGCTTCCCACGATCAAACGGTGAGAATTTGGGATGTGAAGACAGGCAAATGTCGCCATGTCTGCATTGGACATACACATTTAGTATCTGGCATTGCCTTTAGTCCAGATGGACAATACATTGCTAGTGGTTCTCAAGATCAAACTGTGAGAATTTGGGATGTGAGAACAGGCGAATGCATCAGATTATTGAGGGCAAAAAGGCTATATGAGGGGATGAATATTGCTGGTGTGAAAGGGTTAACGGAAGCTACAGTTTTAACATTACAAGCTCTTGGTGCTGTGATTTAGTATAGTAGAAAAAGTATGTATTTATCTGGGGAATCATCGACTGCAATATTCTAAAGTTAAGTGGCTAAAATACTTAACTTTTCTGTATCGACTATTGTTTGTCTGCAACCTATAAGTAAAAGAATCAATCACAGATATCCTCAGGTCAGGAGAACAAAGTCATGCAATTAACTTATCGGGCTGCTAATTACGAATTTAACTCTACAGTTGTGAAAGTAGCCAATAGCGATCGCATCGGTATGTATAGAGGTACAAAAATTAAATTTTCCAGTCCTGCTGTTACACGTAAATCCCATGCCCATACTTCTAGTCAACTGAAGTATCGTGGTATAAATTACACTATCTGGCATTAAACTAATTCGTAATTTGGGTAGGCAAAATTAAAGTTACAGATGAAGGCGGGAGGAAACAGATTTTGTTTCCTATCCCGCCTAGTTTCTAAGAAGAAAGTGTGTAATTAGTTTTATTTTAGTATCAGGAAATGAATATTCAAGAAGAGCCAGAAGCTCTAGTTATCGTTACCAGGTTCAACCTGGTAACGAGGGTTTGTCGGCTAACACCTCTAAGCTGTCGGGACTGGTACAAGATGTGAATAAAAGAAGAATTCAGACGTCAAAATAAAATTCCCCGAATTGTATTCGAGGAATTGACTCAAAAGTTAAAAGTAAATCTTTGTTTACGAAGCTGCTTCGATTGGTGTTCTAGTAGTCGTTAAGATGTTCGTCATAAATCTGCTGAAATCAACATACTTATAACTGTCATTTGCCGGATCGTATCTCAATATTGCAGAAAGCAGATAACCTTGATAAGTAAATGCTTTCTTGCCTGCTGGCACAGTGAACTCCATAGTTTCAGTTGTACTTTCACTCCATTGTTCTGTAAAAGTGATGTTGAATCCGATCTTGAAACCAGCTTTTACCACCTCTGCACTAGCCTCAAACGAGAGTTCTGTGCTGAAAGATTGGGATGCTGTGAAAGTAAAACCACTAGTTACGCTTTTGCTATACTTTGTGTCAGCATCGGAATTGCTGTTATCTAAAGAGCCAATATTATCTAAATCAGGAGAGTATAAAACAATTACCTCCACAAATTCCTCTTTTGAAATTTTTGGTAAGCTTTTGCTAAATGTATCCTTAATTGCTGGAGGTAAACTAGGAAATATTTCTACTGTGCTAGGTTTTGCGGGTATCTTGAAAAGGAACAGATTATTTTTGAGATGGGATTGGACAAATTCAACATCTGCTTTGAGGGCATCGATGCTATCGTATAGCACTGAGCGAGACCAGATAGTTAGAGTAGTATCATGTTTAAGCGAATCTTTTTTCTTTTTGTAATCTTTAATGACTAAATGCCAGTTGATTGTTAATACACCGATCGCATCAGCTTCACGTGTTTCTGGATTGTAATTTTCTACTAAAAATATGACTCTACTATCTGAGACATTGTAGTCTTGGACATTTGCATCATTAATGGGAGCGATCGCATTACTCAATACGGATTCGATAGATTCTTTATCAAGTCCTTTAACGAGAGTTGCAGAAGCGACAGTTCCGACATTTACGAATAAACTTTTAATTGAGTCTACAGATGTAAATTTTCCCATGTACGTAGTTGGCTGAAATTTTATGCCAGTAAAGCTCGATCTGTTCTTGACAAGATAATCAAAGTGAGACGGGAATTGGATATATTCCAATTCAGTACTATATCCCAAAGCTGAAGAATCAGGTTCCCAATTTGCCTCTGAGGCTTTTTCCAAACCATTGTAGGATAAACTGCCGACATCAACTTGACCATCAAACTCATTTGTATAGAATGCTTTGCCGTCTTCACTTTGTTTATATGATTTAATGCCATAAGTTTGTATAACTCCGCTGGGAAGTTTACTCTTTACTTCACTGATGGATGCGCTAAGGTTCTCTTTTTCTGTATATATACAGGTCAACCCAATACTTGCTAGTTGTTTTTGTAATATCTCCGTTGTCAGTTTTGTTGGTTCAGTTTTATTCAGGCTAATTTTTACTTTTCTTTGAGGTATAGGCATTGTTATTCTCCTTTTGATTACCATTAATCGGTAGCTATGATTAACATTATTGATGGTGTTTTAGATAATAGTCCATACAGAAAAATTAAGGATTTATCAACTTAAGTTTTAGCTAAAATTGGGTTTTATTTAAGTAAAATTATTAATTTTATATTTGTGATTATTAAATATACACATCTAATTTTTGTAGACGCTAAATTCTTTATAGAACTACTCTTAATTCACTCTTTTCTCGGTTTCTTAGCTTATATCTTGTACCAGCTTTTCATTCCGCCAAGAAATTTATTTCTTGGCTGAGAGTTGAAGTCAGATAAATCTGACTAGAACATCTTTGAGTCAGTTTTAACTGACTTATGCTACTAGCCAGAGAATTTATTCTCTGGCGGGTTACTTCAAAATCCTTAACTTTTCTACATGGACAATTGACCGCTCAAGCCTTAAAAATAAGTTCAGTCAAGCTTTGATAAATGACGCAGGCAATCCGAATGCACGAACTGTTGTCACCCTACGAGTATCAAGTTGGCGGTCGTCTCCCTGTAGATGCACCTAGCTATGTCATACGCCAAGCGGATAAAGAACTCTACCAGGCTTTAAAATCAGGTGCATTTTGTTACGTCCTCAACTGCCGTCAAATGGGAAAGTCTAGCCTGCGGGTACAGGTGGCAAAGCAACTACAAGAGGATGGCTTTGCCTGTGCAACGGTTGATCTATCTGGAATAGGAAACAGAAATATTACGCCAGACCAGTGGTACGCTGACATTATTATGCGTCTGGTACGAAGTTTAGGGTTATCTGGGCAAATTAATGTCCGCAGTTGGTTAGCAGAAAGACAATATTTATCGCCTGTCGGTCGTTTGGGTGAGTTACTCCAAAACTTACTGCCAGAGTTGATTGCTCAACCAATCGTGATTTTTTTCGACGAAATCGACAGTACCCTCAGCTTACCATTTAATTCTGATGATTTTTTTGCATTAATCCGGGCTTGCCACGAACGCGAACGTCTCACTTTTGCCTTGTTAGGAGTAGCAACCCCCTCGGATTTGATTGTAGATAAAACCCGGACACCTTTTAATATTGGTCGGGCAATTGAGTTGAATGGGTTTGATTTGGATGAAGTTAAACCGTTAGAGGTAGGATTGGCTGATTTGGTAGACAATCCCAAGGCAGTGCTGAAGGAAATACTTGCTTGGACGGGAGGACAGCCATTTCTCACTCAGAAGTTGTGTAATTTGATAGCACAGCAGGAGAAATGGGAGAGCGGGGTGCCAAGCCGCAGGGAAGAAAAATTTCCCACTCTTGAGTACCCGTTTTTGCAAAAACTGATGGGGGAGATATTAACGCAGCATGAAGAAATTGCCGATCGCGTGTCTGCAATTGTGCGATCGCATCTGATCGAAAATTGGGCAGCCCAAGACGAACCACCCCATCTGAGGACAATACGCGATCGCCTACTGAGCAACGAGCAACGTGCCAGCAGACTGCTAGGACTATATCAGCAAATTCTCCAAGATGGCAGTGTTCCTGCTGATGATTCTCCAGAAAAAATTGAGTTACTTTTATCGGGGTTGGTTGTCAAAAAACAGGGTTATTTGCGAGTTTACAACCGCATCTATCAAGAAGTTTTTAACTCTGAATGGGTGGAAAAGCAATTAAATAAATTACGACCTTACGCAGATTTACTGAATGCTTGGGTAGCTTATAATTATCAAAATGAAACCTATCTCCTGCGGGGAGAAGCGCTCAAAGCAGCTCAAGCTTGGTCGAAGGGAAAAAGCTTAAGTAATCAAGATTACCGATTTTTAGCTGCTAGTGAAGAACTGGATAAACGAGAGGTACAGATTGCACTCACTGCATCGGAGCAAGCAAATCAAATATTACTCAACGCTCAACAGCAAGCCAAGAAAACCATTCAGCGCGGACTGATGGGATTAACAGTACTTTCGGTAGCAGCTGCTACCTTAGTAGGATTATCGGGATTGTTGACATGGCAAACAGCGCAACAAAAACGACAGGTAAATATTGGCGAGATTAAAACACTGATTCTTTCATCAGAAGCTGCTTTTAAGTCTGATCAAAATTTAGATGCCTTGGTTGAAAGTATCAAAGCAAATATTAAATTGAACCAATTGGGATGGAACCATGTAGGTACAGACTTGACAGTACAGTTAGAAAAGGCATTGCGGCAGTCTATCTATTGGGTGCGCGAAAGCAATCGTTTAGTAGGGCATACAGATGTAGTCACACGGGTGAAATTCAGTCCCGACGGTCAAAAGCTCGCTTCTGCCAGTTGGGACAAGACTGTGAAAATTTGGCGGCGTGACGGAAAGCTACTTCATACATTGCGGGGACATACTGATGGTGTCTGGAGTGTGAATTTTAGCTCTGATGGCAAGTTGCTCCTTAGTGCCAGTCGAGATAAAACTGTTAAAGTTTGGCGGGTTGAGGATGGTCGAGAACTTCTGACTTTACCTCACAACGATTGGGTAGCGTGTGTAGGCTTCAGCCCCGATCGCAAGATGGTAGCAGGGATGGAGTGGAATGGCACAATGCGATTGTGGAATTTGGCAGGTAAAGAATTGCGATCGTTTCATACGCATAATGCACCTGCTGTAGCAATTAGTTTCAGTCCCAAGGGGAATGCGATCGCTACCGCTAGTCGTGATGGTACTGCAAAACTCTGGAGCCTGAACGGTGAAGAACTGGTGACACTCAAGGGGCATCGCGATTGGGTAATGTACGTTAATTTCAGTCAGGATGGCAAAACAATTGCTACTGCCAGTAAGGACAAAACCGCGAAACTTTGGGATTTAGAGGGAAAAGAACTAGTGACTTTGCGCGGACATACTGACACTCTTGGTAGTGTAGTCTTTAATCGCGATGGTCAGACTATTGCTACAGCTGGTTGGGATCAAACCATCCGACTATGGAACCGTCAAGGAAAACAACTACAAGTTCTCCAAGGTCATACAGATGCAATTTGGGGTGTCAACTTTAGTAATGATGGTCAGTTTCTTGCTAGTAGTAGTGAAGACGGGATGGTAAGATTGTGGAATTTAGGCAATAAATCCCACTCTTTCAGACTCAACCTTGGTGATGCTGCGGCTGCTAGTGTCAGTTTTAGTCCTGATGGTCAGACTTTGGGTAGTGCTGGTAGATATACAATGGCTAAACTGTGGAATCGGCAAGGACAAGAACTAGCTAGATTGAGCAGTCATGACGATACCTTGAGAAGTTTACAATTCAGCCCTAATGGTAAATTCATTGCTACTACCAGTCGAGACAAAACCATAAAGTTGTGGAACCGACAAGGAAAAGAACTGGCGACACTGCGAGGACATCAAGCAGATGTTAGGAGCGTGACTTTTAGTCCTGACAGTCAAACTCTTGCTAGTGCAAGTTGGGATACAACTGCCAAATTGTGGAATCTGGCAGGTCAAGAAATTGCTACCCTGCAAGGGCATGAGGCTGCTGTTAGAAGTGTGAATTTTAGCCGCGATGGTCAAATTATCGCTACCGCCAGCGAAGATGGTACAGCCAAACTCTGGAGCACTCAAGGGAAAGAAGTGTTAACCCTGCGAGGGCATCAAGCAGGAGTCAATTCAGTTAGTTTCAGTCCTGTTCGCGACATAATTGCAACTGCTAGTAAAGATAAAACAGTCAAGCTTTGGAACCGAAAGGGCGAAGAATTGCTGACTCTCCGGGGACATAAAGGTGAAGTAAATGTTGTGATTTTCAGTTCTAATGGACAGATGATCGTCACTGCCAGCGAAGATATGACAGTTAAGCTTTGGAACCGCAAGGGCGAAGTGTTGCAAACTCTTGGCGGACATAGCGCTGGGGTAAAAAGTCTGAGTTTTAGTGCTGATAGTCGGGTTTTAGCCTCATCAGACTCAATTGGTAACGTCATTCTTTGGAATTTAGATATTGATTCCAGCCCAGAGAAATTATTGCTGGAAGGGTGCAATTGGATCGGGGATTATTTAAAAAATAGTGCAAATGTCAAAGCAGAAGACCGTCATTTGTGCGATCGCCTGAGCAGGAATGGCAACAAAAGTAGTACTTAGGCTGCGAGTTTAGTATACTGGTGCGTCTTCTGCCTTGCTCGTTGAAAGCGTATATATTTAAGTCCGTCTTCCGTCTAAAGTATAGTAACTCGATGCCATTCTAATTAATCTTCAATGATAAGAAGCTAATACGGAAAAATCTGCCTAAAATTCCGTGTTGTTAAATTATCATTGAGATTTTCAGTTCAAAATTCCTTAGAGGGTACTATCAGCTAGAAATTCGTCTAGTTGTAGGTTCGTAATTAGACGGATGGTAAAACTACGAATAAACAAAAATGAGGAGAATAGTGTGATACGCCAGTCTCCAAAATACTACAAGCTGTTAGTTCTTTTCCTTTGTACAGCGTGTTTTATCTTTTTTAGTCCGATAGTCATTGCTCAGAGCAATCATAACTTCCATAACTTCAAGAATCGAGGAAAGCAGAATGTAGAACTGATCGTGGGTGGGGATTTTGTCGTTACCATGAACGAGGCACAACCCGTCATCCAGAATGGCGCGATCGCAATTCAGGACGGCAAAATTGTTGCAGTAGATACAAAAGACAAGATAGTGGCATCTTACAAAGCTGCCACGACATTACCAGGTGAGGGAATGGTACTAATGCCTGGTCTTATTAACGGCCATTCTCACTCGGCAATGGTGCTTTTTCGCGGTCTTGCGGACGATTTAGCGTTGGAGGATTGGCTTCAGAATTACATTTTCCCAGCGGAAGCGAAGTTCGTTGACGAAAATTTTGTCCGAGTTGGTGAGCAACTTGCCTGCTGGGAGATGATCCGTAGTGGAATAACGACTTTTGTTGATATGTATTTTGAGCCAGATGTGGCAGCAGAAGTGGTTAATGAATGTGGCTTACGCGCCGTTATTGCACCGTCATCTATAGATTTCCCCAGCCCTGGTTTCCAAGGATGGGATGATGCATTTGCCGCAGCGGTGGATTTTGTGAAACGCTGGAAAGGCAAGAACCCACGTATCATACCAGCTATTGCTGCCCATGCTCCCTACACCGTCTCACCGGAGAATCTGACACAGGCTATAGGAGCCGCGCGTCAATACGATGTCCCGCTGACAATTCACGTGGCGGAGACACAAACCGAAGTCAAAGATGTCGAACAACGCTATAACGCAACTCCAGTGCAACACCTGGAAAATCTTGGCTTTTTGGAGCCGCGCGTATTTGCTGCACATATGGTGTGGCCTAACGAAGATGAAATTGATTTGTTGGCAAAACGCGGTGTTGGTGTTATCCACAACCCTGACTCGAATTTGAAGCTGGCTTCTGGCTTTGCACCGATACCAGCAATGCTAAAAGCAGGAGTTAAGGTTGGATTAGGTACGGATGGAGCCGCATCAAACAACGATCTTGATATGTGGGAGGCAATCCGCCTTACCGCCCTGATCCATAAGGGAACAACTCTTAACCCCACAGTTGTACCAGCCAAGACAGTTTTGCGTATGGCAACACTCGGCGGTGCAGAAGCACTCAACTTAGCAGATAGAATAGGTGCGATTAAAGTGGGACTCCAAGCAGACGTGATTCAAGTCCAACTCACAGAACCCCACCTGACCCCACTTTACGATGTCATCTCGCATCTTGTTTACGCAGCGGATGCTCAGGATGTTGATACCGTCATTGTAAACGGGCAAGTTTTAATGCATAGACGCAAAATGCTCACGGTTAATCCTGATCAGATTCGCTTGGAAGCTAACTCCATTGCTGAGAAAATTAAAGCTGAGTTACGACTCTCCAATTAAAGCACTCAAAAATATGCTTCTTTTCAATTCTTCACAAACGTAAAGCGTCTTCCTGCAGGGTATTCTGCTTCTTAAATAACGTGAATTCGACAGAGTTAAAAAACAGCAGGAGGTAGGGCAGGTAAGTCTTTGGGGTAGATGTCGAGGGAAGGTTTTTTGGGCAGATAAG